>NZ_SMKJ01000019.1:0-40572 GCF_004348615.1 Micromonospora sp. KC207 | reverse complement strand
GGTGGGGTGCGGCCATGTCGGCGACATTGCGGTATCCGGGCACCTCTGACCCCGCTATTTCGGCGACATGGTGTCGATCAAGGCACCCGGTGGCTCCGGCGGCGCCACCGGAGCCACCGGGCGGGCGCCCCGTCGTGCTCTACGCAGCCGGGGCGGACGGCAAGCTCTACGGCGCGGGCCAGCCCTCCGCCGGGGCCGCCTTCGGCGCGTGGGGGGTCATGGGCACGGGCCAGCCGGCGGTGGGCTTCGACAGCGACCCGACCGCAGTGCTCAACGGCAACGACGCGATCACCCTCCTGGGTCGCAGCACCGACGGCCGGATCTACAAGACCGACCAGCCGTCTCCCGGCGCCGCCCTCGTCCCCTGGACGGAGATCCCCTGACCCGCGGTGGTGTCGCGCCCGCTCACGACGGTGGGCGGGCGCGGCGCCACCGAAGGCGGGTTCAGCCGGCCGCCGCGCGGGTGTATGCGACGCACTCGTCGTGCAGGGCCGCCCACGGCTCGCCGAACGCCTCCCCGGACGCCTCCTCCGGGGTGCGGCGGTCGTGCACCACCGCCTTGAAGAAGGCGAGCACCCGCTGCTCGCCGAACCGGTCGACGAGGTGCCGGAAGGCCAGGTAGCCGACGCCGTAGCTGCCGCCGACGCGCCGGGCGGAGGCGTCCTCGGCCGGGGTGAGGTCGCTGAGCCGGCCGGTCCAGCCACCTCCCGGGGCCAGCAGCTCGCGTACCTCGGCCAGCCCCTCGTACCGGCCCACCGGCGCTCCGCCGGCCCCCGCGTACTCGGCCAGCCCCTCCACCAGCCACCAGGTCTCCCGGCCCGGGTAACCGCGCTCGGGCAGGGACGCGGCGTGCGTCAGCTCGTGTCGGAGCAGGTCGTCGGCGCCGGTGGCGGGAAGCCCGTCGGCGTTGAGCACCACCTCGTGGTGGCCGCCGCCGACGGTGACGGCGTACCCGCCGGTCCACTCCGGACGACCGCCGCCGTACCAGCTCAGCCACTCCGCCTTTCCGGCGTAGAAGATTCGGTACCGGTCGGGCGGGGGCCCGGCGACCGCGTACCCGTCGGCAATGCGCGCCGCCGCCTCGGCCTGCCGGAGCAGGCCGGGAAGCTTCCCGCGCAGCGCCGGGGTGGTGGCCACGACGGTACGCGGGCCCACCGCGACGGTCAGGTCGCTCACCTCCCACGGCCGGGTGCCGGTCTCGGCGGACCGGGACTCCTCCATGGCGACCAGCCGGACCTGCCCGCCGGAGTCCCGCCACCGGGTGCCGATGAGCACGGGGCTCGGCCGGCAGCCGGGCACCACGAAGCAGTACTGGAAGCGGACCAGGATCCGCCATTCGTCGGGCCGCCCGGCGACGGTGGTCGGCAGGCCGGTCTGCTCGGGCCGCCAGACGGTGACCCGCAGCGCCCGGAGGGCGGCGTACCGGCGGGTGAGGGCGGGGTGGGCGGCCGGCTCGGCGACGGCGAGGAACCCGGCCCGGTCGCCGCCGAGCAGGGCGGCGGCCTGGCTGTCGAGCTGGCCGGAGATCCGCTCGCCGAGCTGCCGGGCGGCCTGGACCGCCGGGTCGTCGGAGGCGGCGGGCCCGAGACGACCGATCGTCGGCCGGTCTGCGGCCTCGCGCAGCACCCCGGCCAGCAGCACCGTCGGCAGGCCGCAGGTGAGCAACAGCAGCACCACGCCGAGTGCGGCCCGCAGTGGCCAGGGCTGACGCCGTTGCGGTTGGTCCCACCGGTGCATGCCGTCCAAGCCGTCGGTCACCCGGCGAAGGGTACGACCTCCGGGCGGGTCGGGCGAACGCGCCACGGCCCGGCGGGCCACCGCGGGGCGGCCCGGGCACCGGTCAGCCCTGCCCCGGCCAGGCACGGAACGCCACGTCGAGGCCGGCGACGAGTTGGTCGTACGAGCGGTCGACGTCGCGCGGCAGCCCGAAGCCGCCGGCCGCCTCCAGGGTGAGGAAGCCGTGCAGGGCGCTGCGGAGCATCCGGGTGGCGTCGACGGCGGCGTCGCCGTCCAGGCCGTACCCCCGCAGGATGGCGTAGATCGCGCCGACGGCCCGCTCGCTGGCGGCGACGTGGTCGGGGTCGCCCGCGTCGGGCGCGCGCTGCGCGGCGGAGTAGCGGCCGGGGTACCGGCGGGCGTAGTCGCGGAAGGCCGCGGCGACGGCGCGCAGCGCGTCGCCGCCCGCGCGGCCGACGGCGGCTGCGGTGAACGCGTCGGCCAACTCGGCGGTGGCCAGCGCGGCGAGCTTCTGGGTCAGCGCGTCCGCGCCCTTCACGTGCTTGTAGAGGCTGGGCAGGGCGACGCCGAGCCGGCCGGCCAGCGCGGCGAGGGTGAGCCGGTCGAGGCCGACCTCGTCGGCGAGCCGGGCCGCCTCCCGCACCACGACCTGCTGGTTGAGCCCAACCCTAGGCACCGGCGGTGGCCTTCAGGAGGGCGACGATCTGGGCGGCGGTTTCGGCCGGCCGGTCGGCGTGCGGGTAGTGGCCGGAGTCCTCGATCATCCGCGCCTCGGCGGTGGCGAAGAGCCGCCGGGCGGCGCGGGCCTCGGCACCGGGGTCGGGGAAGTCGGGGTCCTTCGCGCCCATCAGCACCAGGACCGGCTGGCGCACCTCGCGAACCCGCGTGGTCCAGTGCGGCTCGACCGGGGCGGCCACCCCGCGCATCGCCGCCATCCGGCCGGGTTCGCGCAGGTTGGCCACCATCGCCTTCCGGTACGCGGCGTAGTCCGCCGGCCGGCCGCAGGGAAAGAGGCTGCGGTGGAACATGCCGAACAGTCGAGGGCTGCGCAGCACCGCCGCCACGGCCAGCCGCACGACCGGGTTCAGCTTCGGCTCGGCGACGAACGCGCCCACCTGGACGATCGCGCCGACCAGGTCGGGGGCGTCGGCGGCGGCGAAGACCACGGCGGCACCGCTGGAGGAGCTACCGAGCAGCGTGGCGGGACCGCCGCCGAGGGCGCGGACGACGGCCAGCAGGTCGGCCCCGACCTCCGCCGGGGCGTACGTCGGCCAGCCGGCGCTGGACGCGCCGTGCCCGCGCACGTCCACCGTTGCCACCCGGTACCCGGCGTCGACCAGCAGCGGGACCAGGTGGCGGAAGGCCGCCCGGTTCTCCCCCATGCCGTGCGAGAGCACCACCAGCGGGCCGTCCCCGTGCACCTCGTAGGCGATCCGCCCGCCGCCCCGCTCCACCTGGCTAATGTTCATAGCTTATAAGCTAGCCCGGTTAGCCAAACTCGACAAGCTTGACCTCTAGCCCACGTGGGGTCGCGGTCACTTCTTCGACATCAGGGCCCGGCCGAAGAAGGCCAGGTTCGCGGGGCGCTCGGCGAGCCGGCGCATGAGGTAGCCGTACCAGTCGGTTCCGTACGGCAGGTAGGTGCGCACGGTGTAGCCGTCACCGACCAGCCGGGCCTGCTCCTCCGGCCGGATGCCGTAGAGCATCTGGAACTCGAACCGGTCCGGCCCCCGGTCGAACCAGCGCGCCCGGTCCTCGCCGATGGCGATCAGGCGCGGGTCGTGGGTGGCCAGCATCGGGTACCCGTCGCCGGACATCAGGATGTTCAGACAGCGCACGTACGACTTGTCCACCTCGCGGGCGGCCTGGTATGCCACCGACTCCGGCTCCCGGTACGCGCCCTTGCACAGCCGCACCCGGGACCCGGCGTACGCCAGCTCGCGGCAGTCGGACTCGGTCCGCCGCAGGTACGCCTGGAGCACCGCCCCCGTCGACGGGAAGTCCTTCCGGAGCCGGGCCAGGGTGTCCAGCGTCGAGTCGGTGGTGGTGTGGTCCTCCATGTCAAGGGTGACCGTGGTGCCCGCCGCCTCCGCCGCCACACAGATCGCCCGCGCGTTGTCGTACGCGAGCCGCTCGTCGAACCGCTGGCCGAGCGCGGAGAGCTTCACGCTGACCTCGGCGGCCGGAGTGAGCCCGGCATCGGACAGCAGCGTCAGAAGTTTTAGGTACTCGTCCCGGGTGGCGGTGGCCTGCTCACCGGTGACGGTGTCCTCCCCGAGGTTGTCGAGGGTGACCGCGAGGCCGTCTGCGACGAGTTCACGGGTCGCGCGCAACGCGTCGTCGGTGCCGGCGCCGGCGACGAACCGGCGGACGACGTCCCGGGTGAACGGGGCCGTCGCGACGAGCCGCTCAACCTGGGATGACCGGGACGCGGCAAGGATGACGGAACGGAGCATGAGCTGAGCGTAACGCCCGAGGGCGCCATCCCGCCGGGCGGCGGCACCGCCAAGCCCCGGGGCGGGCGACGTGGCGCGGATCGGCTACAACGATGCCGTGGAACAACGCCCCCGACGCCGGCTCCGGTCGGCCACCGTGCAGCTCGGCGCGCTGACCGCCCTCGCGCTCGCCCTCTCCGGCTGCAACACGTCCTCCGCCGACGACGACGATGACGACGACTGCGCGCTCGGGCCGGTCGGCGGCGGGACGACCGTGGCGCTGGCGATGCACGTGCCGGCCACCGCCGCCACCACCGACGCCGCGCGCGCCGACTCCCGACCGGTCGCCGCGGCCGTGCCGGAGCGCGGCGGCTTCGGCACCCACCTCGCCTCCTGCGGCGGCTGACGTGCGGCGCGAGGCGGCCACCCCGCGCCCGGGCTGGGACGCCACCGTCCGCTCGCAGGGCCTGGTCTACGTCGACACGGAGCTGCCCGACGGCGGAATCATGTCGTACTGGGACGAGACCGCCGCGTACGTCCTCGGCCTGGAGGAGGTGCTCCGGCTGGAGGAGGCGACCGCCGAGCTGCACCGGATGTGCGTCGCCGCCGCCGAGCACGTGGTGGCCCGGGGCCGGTACGCGGAGTTCGGCATCCCCGGTTGGGCGGCCGAGGCGGTGGCCCGCTCGCTGCGCGAGGCACCGCCGAGCCTCTACGGCCGGTTCGACCTCTGCTACGACGGCAGTTGGCCGCCGAAGCTGCTGGAGTACAACGCCGACACCCCCACCTCGCTGGTCGAGGCGAGCATCGTGCAGTGGTTCTGGCTGGAGGAGTCCCACCCGGAGGCGGACCAGTGGAACAGCCTGCACGAGCGCCTCGTCGCGGCCTGGGCACGGATCGGCGCGGGCCTGCACGACGGGCAGGTGCACGTGGCCTGGTCGGGCGAGGAGGAGTCGGGCGAGGACCAGATCACGGCCGGGTACCTGGCCGAGACCGCCCGGCAGGCGGGGCTGAAGCCGGAACTGCTGCCGATCCAGGACATCGGGTGGGACGGTCGGCGCTTCGTCGACGCCGCCGACCGGCCGGTCACCACCTGCTTCAAGCTCTACCCCTGGGAGTGGATGCTCACCGAACCGTACGGGCCACTGGCGCTGGAGCCGGGCACCCCGACCACCTGGATCGAGCCGGCGTGGAAGCTGCTGCTGTCCAACAAGGCGCTGCTCGCCGTGCTCTGGGAGCTGTACCCCGGGCACGAGTACCTGCTGCCCGCGTACCTCGACTCGCCGCGCGGGATGACCGAGTACGTGGCGAAGCCGCTGCTCGGCCGGGAGGGCGGATCGGTACGGATCGTCACGGCCGGCGGTGAGGTCAGCAACCCGGGTGACTACGGCGACGAGGGCTTCTGCTACCAGGAGTTCCGGGCCCTGCCGCGCTTCGACGGCAGCCACGTGGTGCTGGGCAGTTGGATCGTCGACGGCGAGCCGGCCGGCGCCGGCCTGCGGGAGAGCGCGAGCCTCATCACCGACAACTACGCCCGGTTCTTGCCACACTACATCGACACGCCGCGACTCCCGTGAGTCGTCTACCGTTGTGGGGTGAACTTCGACGCGTACGCCCGGACCGGGGTTGACCTCGTCAACGCCCGGCTGGACGACCTCGACGACCTGCGGGCCCTCTTCCCCGACGAGAACGCGTGGATGCGCGACGAGGTCGCGGACCGGGACCTGGCGATCTTCCGGCGGGCGCAGAAGCGCCTGCGGGACATCTTCGACTATGGCACCTCGGGGCGTGACGCCCAGGCGGTGGCCGAGTTGAACGCGCTGCTCGAGGCGTATCCGGTACAGCCGCGCATCTCCGGCCACGACTCCAGCGACTGGCACATGCACGTCACCAGCCGGGGCGCGTCGGTGAGCGCGGAGTACCTGGCCGGCGCGGTGTGGGGCCTGTCGGTGTGGCTCTGCCAGTACGGCAGCGCCCGGTTCGGGGTCTGCGCCGACGAGCGCTGCGGCAACGTCTACCTGGACACCTCGTCGAACTGCTGCCGGCGGTTCTGCTCGGAGCGCTGCGCCACCCGCTCGCACGTGGCCGCGCACCGGGCCCGCAAGCGCGCGGCGATCGGCGAGCAGCAGGCCACCGCCCCGGCCCCTGCCCTGACCCCGGTGAGCTGAGACGCGCCAGCCCGGTGGGGCCGCCGCGCCCAGTGGGGCCGCCGCGCCCAGTGGGGCCGCCGCGCCCAGTGGGGCCACCGCGCCCGAGGCGGTTCAGGCGTCGACCGGGGACGGGGCGGTCAGGTGCGCGCGGGCGAACTCCAGGGCCTCGCGCAGGTCGGCCTCGCGGACGGCACGGCTCTTCGCGCCCCGCGTGGTGACCTCCACGGCCACCGAGCCGGTGAAACCGCGCCCGGCCAGCGAGCGGAGCAGCTCGCCGCAGGGCTGCCCGCCGCGCCCCGGCACCAGGTGCTCGTCGCGCCCCTCGCCGGTGCCGTCGCCGAGGTGCACGTGGGCGAGGCCCGTGCCCATCCGGTCGGCCATGGCCAGCGCGTCGGTGTGCGACGCGGCGCAGTGCGACAGGTCGAGCGTGTACGACGGATAGCCGGTCTCGGTCGGATCCCACCCGGGGACGTACGGGACGAACTGCCGGCCGGCCATCCGCACCGGATACATGTTCTCCACCGCGAAGCGCAACCCGCCGAACCGCCCGGCGACCTGGTCCAGCCCGTCGGCGAAGTTGCGGGCGTAGTCGCGCTGCCAGGTGAACGGCGGGTGCACCACGACGGTGGGCGCCTCCAGGGTCTCCGCCAGCTCGGCGGCCCGGCGCAGTCGCTCCCACGGGTCGGTGCTCCACACCCGTTGGGTGACCAGCAGGCAGGGCGCGTGGACGGAGAGCACCGGCACGCCGTAGTGCTCGGCGAGGCCGCGCAGCGCGCCGGCGTCCTGGCTGACGGCGTCCGTCCAGACCATCACCTCGATGCCGTCGTACCCGAGCGCCGCGGCGAGTTGGAACGCCGCCGCGGTCCGCTCAGGGAACACCGAGGACGTGGACAGGAGCACCGGGACGCGGAAAGTCACAGCTGCCAGGGTAGCTTGGCGGACGTTGCGACATCGTGACGAGCAATCGCAAATCGCCCGTATCGCAGCATGGGGCCGCTGGGTCGTCACATTCCATCACCTCGCGCTCAGTTCTCGGTGAGTCGGTCGAGCTGGCGCAGGATGACCCCCTCCCGTAGCGCCCACGGGCAGATGTCCAGCGCGGGCACGTCGAGCCGGCGCATCACCGCCTCGGCCACCACAGCACCGGCCAGTAGCTGGTGTGCCCGGTCGACGCTCACCCCCTCCAGCGCGCACAGGTGGCGCGGCGAAATGTGCCGGACGAACCCGAGCACCTGCCGCAGGCCGTCCCGGGTCAGGCTGCGCCGGGCCCACAGCCCGGCCCCGGAGGGGGCCGCCCCGGCCAGCCGGGCCAGGGTGCGGAACGTCTTCGAGGTGGCCACCGGGCGCTCCCAGGCCACCTCGGCCATCTTCTCCACCACCGGGTCGAGCAGCCCGTCGACGTACTCCCGGAGTTCCTCCACGGCCCTCGCCGGCGGCGGTTCCGTGCTGTCCTGGTCGACCCGCAGCCGGTCCCGGGTCAGCCGGCCCGCGCCGAGCGGCAGGGAGACCGCGGCGTCCGGGTCCTCGTCGATGCCGGCGGCGATCTCCAACGACCCGCCGCCGATGTCCAACGCGAGCAGCCGGCCCGCCGACCAGCCGAACCAGCGCCGGACCGCGAGGAACGTCATCCGTGCCTCGTCCGCGCCGGAGAGCACCTCCAGCCGTACGCCGGTGGCCTCGCGCACCCGGGCCAACACCTCGGCCGCGTTGGTGGCGTCGCGCACGGCGGAGGTGGCGAAGGCGAGCAGGTGGTCGCTGCCCAGCCGGGTCGCCGAGGCGCGGGCCGCGCTGACCGCCTTGACCAGTCCGTCCGCCCCGGCCTCGGCGAGCGCCCCGTCCGGGCCGATCTGTTCGGCGAGCCGGAGCACCACCTTCTCCGAGTGCGCCGGCCAGGGGTGCGCGCCGTGGTGGGCGTCGACCACCAGCAGGTGCACGGTATTGGAACCGACGTCGAGGACTCCCAGTCGCATGTTGAAGACAGTAGGGCCTGGCCGGTTCGGCGGCTCGCCGGTGCGACCGGGGACACCGGGCGTACGCTGGTCCGAGTGACGAGCCAGATCGAGATTCAGGTCCTGGTGAACGACCCCGACGACCCGCGCAGCCGCGAGGTGGGGCTGGACTTTCCCCGGGAGTGGATCGAGTTCGTGGACCCGGCCGACGCCACGCACGTGATCCGGGCGGACCTGACCTGGCTGCTGTCCCGCTGGACCTGTGTGTTCGGCCGGGGCTGCCACGGCATCGTCGCCGGCCGGGCGGTCGACGGCTGCTGCTCGCACGGCGCTTTCTTCACCGACTCCGACGACGAGAAGCGGGTCCGCGCGGCGGTCAAGCGGCTCACCCCGCAGCACTGGCAGCACTATCGACGTGGGATGAAGAACTGGACCGAAAGCGACACGGTCGACGGCAAGACCCCAGCGCGGCGCACCGCCACCCGCGCCGCTGACGCCCCGTGCGTGTTCCTCAACGACGCCGACTTTCCCGGCGGGGGCGGCTGCGCGCTGCACGCCCAGGCCCTGCGCGACGGGGTGCACCCGCTGGAGTACAAGCCGGACGTCTGCTGGCAGCTGCCGATCCGCCGGGACCAGGAGTGGCACCGGCGGCCGGACGACACGAAGGTGCTGGTTTCCACGCTGGCCGAGTTCGACCGGCGGGGCTGGGGCGCAGGCGGGCACGACCTCGACTGGTGGTGCACCTCGTCGACGGACGCGCACGTCGGCACCGAGCCGATGTACGTCTCGTACGGCCCGGAGCTGACCGCGCTGGTCGGCGCGGAGGCGTACGCGAAGCTCGCGGAGCTGTGCGCGGCCCGGCTGCGGCAGGGCCAGGTCGCCCCCCACCCGGCCAGCGCGTAGGAAAAGCGGCTCAGCAGCTCAGCCGGCCTTGACGGCCAGCACCGGGCAGGGGACCCGGAGCAGGATCTCCTGCGCCGTCGACCCCATGATCAGCTTGCCGACGGCGGTACGGTGCCGGACGCCGATCACCACCAGCGACACGTCCTCCGCCTCGACGATGTCGACGATCTCCTCGGCTGCGTCGCGGCCCCGCACGAGCTGCCGCACCGTGTGCGGCACCCCGGCGGCGGTCAGCTCGCGGGCCACCCGGTCCAGGTCGGGTTCCTGGGCGAAACGCGGGTCCACGTACGCGTCGCCGCGCGAGGTGTTCACCACCAGCACCGGCTCGTCGCGGAACCGGGCCTGCTCCACGGCGGCCCGCAGCGCCGCCTCGCCCAGCACCGAGGGCACGTACCCCACCAACACCGTCATCCGACCAACCTTTCCCGCAGGGGGCGTACGACATGGCGGCCGAGCAGCGGCCAGAGCAGCACCACGGCGATCGTGGCGTAGATCGACCAGGACACCCAGCCGCCGAGCAGGCCGTGCAGCTCGCCGCCGGACAGTTGCAGCGCCCGCCGGCCCTGGAGTTCGGCGCGCGGACCGAGGATCACGCCGACGATCAGCGGCAGGATCGGCAGCCCGAACCGCCGCATGCCGAACCCGAGCAGGCCCAGCACGAGGAGCAGGAACAAATCGAACGGCGCGGCGTTGACCGCGTACGCGCCCATCGAGGCGAAGAACAAGATGCCGGCGTACAGGTACGGGCGGGGGATCCGCAGCAGGCGCGCCCAGACCGGCGCGAGCGGCAGGTTGAGCACGAGCAGCAGCAGGTTGCCCACGAACAGGCTGGCGATCAGCGTCCAGACCAGGCCGGACTCCCGCTCGAACAGCAGCGGGCCTGGCTGGATGCCGTACTGCTGGAAGGCGGCCAGCATCACCGCGGCGGTGGCGTTGGTGGGCAGGCCGATGGCCAGCATCGGCACGAGCGTGCCGGCGGCGGAAGCGTTGTTCGCGGCCTCCGGCCCGGCGACGCCCTCGATCGCGCCCCGGCCGAACTCCTCCGGGTGCTTCGTGAGCTTCTTCTCGGTGGCGTACGACAGGAAGGTGGGGATCTCCGCCCCGCCCGCCGGCAGCGCACCGAACGGGAACCCGTACGCGGTGCCGCGCAGCCACGGCTTCCACGACCGCTGCCAGTCCTGGCGGCCCATCCACGGCTGGCCCACTTCGATCACCTCGGCGGCCCGGCGGCGCAGGTGCGCGGCGATCCAGAGCGCCTCGCCGACGGCGAAGATGCCGACGGCCACCACGACCACGTCGATGCCGTCGGCGAGCTGCGGGACGCCCAGAGTGAGCCGCTGCTGGCCGCTGACCATGTCGATGCCGACCATGCCGATGACGAGGCCGAGCAGCAGCGACGCGAAGCCGCGCACCCGGGACGCGCCGAGCACGGCGGTGACCGCCACGAACGACAGCAGCATCAGCGCGAAGTAGTCCGGCGCGCCGAGGCCGATCGCGAACGCGACGACCGGCGGGGTGACCACGACCAGCAGCAGGGTGGCGATGGTGCCGGCGACGAACGAGCCGATCGCGGCGGTGGCGAGGGCCTGCGCGGCCCGGCCCGCCTTCGCCATCTTGTTGCCCTCGATCGCGGTCACCACCGACGACGACTCGCCGGGGGTGTTGAGCAGGATCGAGGTGGTGGAGCCGCCGTACATGCCGCCGTAGAAGATGCCGGCGAACATGATGAACGCCTGGGTGGGCTCCATCCCGTACGTCACCGGCAGCAGCAGCGCCACGGTCATGGCCGGGCCGATGCCGGGCAACACGCCGACGGCGGTGCCGATCGTCACGCCGAGCAGCGCGATCAGCAGGTTCACTGGGGTCACCACGTTGGCGAACCCGTCGAGCAGGTTGCTCAGGTTGTCCATCTACAGGATCCCTTGCAGCACGCCGGCGGGCAGGCTGACGCCGAGCCCGATGGCGAACGTGTAGAAGGTGACCAGCGACAGCACGACGGCGATCAGCAGGTTCCGCACGTGGTGCCGGTTGCCCAGCGCGAACGCCGAGCCCCAGAACAGCAGCGCCCCGCTGATGACCCAGCCGAGCCGGTCGATCAGCACGGCGTTGACCAGGAAAGCACCGATCAGCAGCAGGACGGTCCGCCAGTCGATCGGGGTGGTCAGGTCGACGTCCTCGCCGGCCTCCGGCTCACCCCGGCCGCCCCGGGCCACGTCGACGGCGTAGACGGCGGCCACGACCAGCAGCAGCGCGCCGAGCAGGATCGGCACGGGCTTCGGGCCGATCGGGTCGGCGGAACTGATCGCGTGCCCGGTGCGCAGGGCGTCCGCGATGACCAGGCCCCCGACCAGCGCGAGGAAGGCGCAGACCCCGTACTGGGCCCGGTCGCCACCCGGGGCCGCGTCCGGCGCGGCCTGCACGGCCTGCGCGGGACCGCCCGGCGGCGGGGCGTCGTCCGCCCCGGGCCGGTCCGGCTCCCGTTCGGGGTACGCCGGCGGCGCGCCGCCGGCGTCCGGTCGGGTCGCCTGGCCGGTCATGCCAGCCCGAGCTGCTTGAGCAGGTCGGCCACCGACCTGTCCTGCTCGGTGAGGAAGGTGGCGAAGGCGTCGCCGGTGACGAAGGCGTCGGTCCAGCCGCGCTTGGTCAGCTCGGCCTTCCACTGCGCGGACTCGTGCATCCTGGTCAGCGCGTCGATCCACACCTGCTTGTCGGCGTCGGAGATGCCGGGCGGCGCCACGATGCCCCGCCAGTTCGTGAAGACCAGGTCGATGCCGGACGCCTTGAGCGTCGGCACGTCCTTCAGCGCCTCGACCGGCGCCTCGCTGGTGACCGCGAGGACCCGGAGCTGGCCGGCCTCGACCTGGTCGAGGAACTCGCCGAAGCCGCTGGCACCGAAGGCCACCTTGCCGCCGAGCAGGGCCGGCAGCAGCTCACCGCCGCCGTCGTACGAGACGAAGTTGACCTGGCGGGGGTCGATGCCGACGGTCTTCGCGAGCTGCATGGGCAGCAGGTGGTCGGGGCCGCCGGGCGACGAGCCGCCGCCGACGGCGAGGCCCTTCGGGTTGGCCTTCCAGGCCGTGACCAGGTCGCCGATCGTCCGGTACGGCGAGTCCTTCGGCACCACGATCGCGCCGGCCTCCTCGATGAGCTTGGCCAGCGGGGTGGTCTGGGTGAGCGTCGCCTGCGACTTGGAGGTGTACGAGGCACCGACCACGCCCAGCCCCATCAGCATGGCGAGCTTGCCGTTGTCCTTTTCGTTGACGGTGCGCTGGAGGCCGACGGTGCCGCCGGCACCGGGCAGGTTGAACACCTGCAGCCCGGTGGCGATCTTCGCGTCCTCCATGACCTTCGCGGCGGTGCGGGCGGTGGTGTCGTACCCGCCGCCCGGGGTGTTCGGCACCATGATCCGCAGGCCGGTCGCCGGCCCGCCGCCACCGGAGCCGCCATTGGCGCTGTCGGCGGTGGCACCGCAGGCGCCCAGCGCCAGCGCCGTGACGGCGGCGACGCCCGTGACCAGGATGTTTCTCCGAGTTGCCATCATGTTTCTCTTCCGTTTCGAAGGGGTCCGGCGGCAAGATGATGGCTTCCGGACGGGCGTGCCGTCTGCCTTCTGTCACCAGCGGAGATTGAGGTCTTTGTGGTCGTGGTCACTCCCCGCCGCACCCTGGCCGGGCAGTTGCTGGTCCTCCAGCTCGCGATCATCGTCGTCGTGCTGGTGGCGGTGGCCGCCGTGTCGCTGGCCCAGTCGGCGGCCACCTTCAACCGGGTCGAGGGGCGGCGCGTGGCGGCCCTCGGCGAGCAACTCGCCGGCAGCCCGCTGCTGCGCGACCGGCTGAACACGCCAGCGCCGGCGGAACTGGTCGCCCCGCTGGTGCAGAACGCGCGTACCCAGTCGGGGGTGACCTCGGTGACCGTGGCGGACGCCCGGGGCCGGGTGGTCAGCTCCACCGACCCGACCCTGGTGGGCACCCCGCTGGTGCTCGGCGACCCCCGGGTGGTGCGGGGACGAAGCTGGTCGGGCGAGTTGGCGGTCGGCGGGTCACGGGAGCTGGTGGCCCAGGTGCCGGTGCTCGGCGCCGGGGCGGAGAACCTCGGCGACCAGCTCGGCGTGGTGGTGATCGGGGAGGCGGCGCCGAGCTGGTCGGCGCGGCTGGTCGGCGCGTCGTCGTACCTGTTCACCTATCTCGGCATCGCCAGCCTGCTCGGGGTCGTCGGGTCGTGGCTGCTGGCCCGGCGGATCAAACGGCAGACGCTGGGCCTGGAGCCCCGGGAGATCGCCGGGCTGGCTGAGCACCGGGAGGCGCTGCTGCACGGCATCGCCGAGGGGGTGATCGCCCTGGACCCGCAGCAGCGGGTCACCCTGGTCAACGCGGTCGGCAGCAGGCTGCTCGACCTGCCCGAGCAGTGCCTCGGCCGCAGCCTCGCCGACCTGCGGATCTCCGGCCGGCTGCGGGACGTGCTGGCCGGCACCGGCGACCCGGAGGCGCGCGACGAGGTGGTCGTCCGGGGCGGCCGGGTGCTGGTGATGAACCGGATGACGGTGGTCAAGGACGGCCGCCGGCTCGGCTCGGTCACCACCCTGCGGGACCGCACCGAGCTGGCCCGGCTGGAACGGGAGATCGGGTCGTTCCGCAGCACCACCGAGCTGCTCCGGGCGCAGACCCACGAGTTCGCCAACCAGCTGCACACCATCTCCGGGCTGATCCAGATCGGCGAGCACGACGAGGTGGTCCGGTACGTCGACGCGCTGAGCCAGCACCGGGCCTCGCTGGACCTCACGGTGACCAGCCGGATCCACGACACGGCGGTGGCCGCGCTGCTGATGGCGAAGTCGGCGCTGGCCGCCGAGCGACGGGTGGAGCTGCGGATATCCGAACGGACCGGCCTGGACCGGCTGGAGCCGGGGCTGGCCGTGGACGTCGCCACGGTGCTCGGCAACCTGGTCGACAACGCGGTGGAAGCGGTCGCGGACGGGACGGCGCGGGACGACGACCGGCCGGCCTGGGTGGAGGTCGAGCTGCGCCGGGACGCGACGTCGGTCGAGATCGTCGTGCGGGACTCCGGGCCGGGGGTCGCGCCGGAACTCGCCCAGGAGGTCTTCACGCACGGCTTCACCACGAAGGCGGCGCAGGGCGGGGAACGCGGCATCGGGCTGGCGCTCACCCGGCTGGTGTGCAAGCGTCGCGGCGGCGAGGTCGCGGTCACGAACACCACGGAGGGTGCCATGTTCACCGCCCGGATGTCGGTGACCGCCGTCGCGGAGGGGGTCTCATGATCGACGTGCTGATCGTCGACGACGACTTCATGGTCGCCCGGATCCACCGGGGGTTCGTCGAGCGCGTCGACGGCTTCCGGGTCGTCGGCACCGCGAGCACCGGGGAGCAGGCCGTCGCCGCCGTCGACGAGCTCCGCCCCGACCTGGTGCTGCTCGACCTCTACCTGCCGGACATGTTCGGCCTGGACGTGGTGACCCGGCTGCGCGCCGCCCGGCACGACTGCGACGTCCTGGTCATCAGCGCCGCCCGGGAGGCCGAGGCCGTCCGCCGCGCGGTCCGCTACGGCGCGGTCAACTACCTGCTCAAACCGTTTCACTTCGACGAGTTGCGGGCCCGGCTGGAGCAGTACGCCGCCCGGCGCAACTCGCCCCGGGCGGCCGTGGTCAGCGACCAGGCCGACGTCGACCGCGTGCTGTCCCGGGCCGGCGCGCACATTCCCACCTCGGCGCTGCCCCGGGGCCTGAGCCCCGAGACCGCCGAGCTGGTCGAGCGCGCCCTGCGCGAGCACACCGGCACGCTCTCGGCCGCCGAGTGCGCCGACCGGGTGGGAATCTCCCGGGTCAGCGCCCGCCGTTACCTGGAGCACTTCTCGGACACCGGTCGGGCGGAGGTGAGCCTGCGGTATGGCGTAGCCGGCCGGCCGGAGCGCCGCTACCGCTGGACGGGATGACCCCGTCCGCCCGGCAGGCGGCCGGGCCCGGCCCGGTGGGGGCCCGCCGGGCGGCCGGTCAGGGCTCGAACTTGTAGCCCAGGCCCCGGACGGTGACGATGAAACGCGGCGCGGACGGCTCCGGCTCGATCTTCGAGCGCAGCCGCTTGACGTGCACGTCGAGGGTCTTCGTGTCGCCCACGTAGTCGGCACCCCAGACCCGGTCGATGAGCTGGCCCCGGGTCAGCACCCGGCCGGCGTTGCGCAGCAACAGCTCCAGCAGCTCGAACTCCTTGAGCGGGAGCTGGACGGCGCCCCCGTCCACGGTGACCACGTGCCGCTCGATGTCCATCCGCACCGGGCCGGCCGCCAGGGTCGGCGCTCCCGACTCGGCCACCTCGGGGCTCTGCCGGCGCAGCACCGCCCGGATCCGGGCCACCAGCTCCCGGGGCGAGTACGGCTTGGTCACGTAGTCGTCGGCCCCGATCTCCAGGCCGACCACCTTGTCGATTTCGCTGTCCCGCGCGGTGACCATGATGATCGGCACGTGCGAGCGCTGGCGGAGCTGCCGGCACACCTCGGTCCCGGACATCTCGGGCAGCATCAGGTCGAGCAGCACGATGTCCGCGCCCGTTCGGTCGAACTCGGTGAGGGCGGACGGGCCGGTGGCCGCGACCGAGACCTCGAAGCCCTCCTTGCGGAGCATGTACGACAGGGCGTCGGAGAACGACTCCTCGTCCTCGACCACCAGAACGCGGCTCAACGGGGTATTCCTTTCATAGCGGTCGGACCTGCCGAGGCTCGGCCGGGCCGGCCTCGATCCCACCGGGTGACGGTGTCGGCAGCAGGTCGTCCGGTGGACGGGCGGGCAGCCGAAGGGTGAACGTCGACCCACCACCAAGAGTGCTCGACACCTCGACCCGGCCGCCATGGTTGCTGGCGATGTGTTTGACGATGGCCAGGCCGAGGCCGGTGCCGCCGGTGGCCCGGGAGCGGGCCTGGTCGGCCCGGTAGAACCGTTCGAAGATCCGCTCGACGTCCGTCGGCGCGATCCCGATCCCCTGGTCGGCGACGGAGATCGTGACGTGCTCGTCGTCGGCCTGGGTGGTGACCCGGACCGTGGTGTCCTCGCCGGAGTAGGTGATGGCGTTCTCGACCAGGTTCGCCACGGCGGTGGCGAGCTGGGAGTCGCTGCCGTACATGGTCAGGCCACGCTCACCCTCGGTGATCACCTCGACCCGTCGGGCGGCGGCGGTGGTGCGGGTGCGGTCGATCACCTCGGCGATGACCCAGTCCACGGCGACCGGCTCCGGGGCGGGCTGCGGCTCGGCCCCCTGGAGCCGGGTCAGTTCCAGCAGTTCCTGCACCAGCCGTCCCAGCCGGGTCGACTCGTGCTGGATGCGCTCGGCGAACCGGCGCGCGGCGACCAGGTCCTCGGAGAGGTCGGGGGCCGCCGCGCCGGCCGGCTCGGTGGCGTCCAGCAGCGCCTCGGCGAGCAGTTGCAGGGCGCCGATCGGCGTCTTCAGCTCGTGGCTGACGTTGGCCACGAAGTCCCGGCGGACCCGCGCCAGCCGGTGCGACTCGGTGACGTCGGCCGCCTCGACGGCCACGTGCCCGCCGCCGATGGCCATCGCCCGCAGGTGCACGCCGAGCGGGTCGGGGCCGGAGGCGTCACGGCCGCGCGGCAGGTCCAGCTCGATCTCGCGCCGCACGCCGGTGCGCCGGACCTGACCCGCGAGGGTACGGATCAACGGGTGCGCGGCGATCGAGCCGGGCGTGGCCCCGGTGCGGAGCAGCCCCATCGCGCGGGCCGCCGGATTGACCAGGACCGGCACGTCGTCTGGGCCGAGCACCACGACGCCGGCCCGCAGCGAGTCCACGGTTCGGCGGCCCAGGCTGGAGAGGCCCGTCTGCTGATCGTCGACCATCACGGGCCTCCCCCTGGTCTGGGACAGGCGGCCGGCGCCGCCGCGTCCGGCGGCCGGGCCGCGGCGGTGCCACGCCCGCACGAGCCGGGGCAGCAGCGAACCGATGGCCAGCCCGGCCACCAGCGCCACGACCACCGCCGTCGTCACCGCCCACTCCACCGGGCGATCGTAGGGTCATTGTTCACCCTAAGATCGCTACAAACAGGATGAAACGCTCTCGCTTCTGGCAATGTTCACTCCTCGGTCCCGCGTCGTTCACCGGCGTTCACCTCCGATCATCTCCCCCGGCCTACGGTGGTCGCGCACCCTGCCAGAGCCTGCGCCGGCGCCCGTACCCCATCGGGCCGGCGACCACCGACCACAGGACGTGATGATGCGCGACGAGTTCCGGGCCGACCTCCAGATTGTCAGCCAGCTGCTGGTGGACATGGCCGAGGCCATCCGCGCGGCCATGCGCCAGGCCACCCACGCCCTGCTCACCGCCGACCGCCGGGCCGCCGAGAACGTGATCGAGCGGGACGCCGAAATCGACGAGCTGTACCGGCACGTCGAGGAGCGGGTCTGCGACCTGCTGGCCCGGCAGGCCCCCGTCGCCTCCGACCTGCGCGCCATGATCACCGCTCTGCACGTGGCCGCCGACCTGGAGCGGATGGGCGACCTGGCCGACCACGTCGCGAAGACCGCGCTGCGCCGGCACCCCTCACCGGCCGTACCGGCGGAGCTGCGGCCGATCTTCGTCGACATGGCGTCGGTCGCGGACCGGATGGCCGAGAAGATCGGCTCGGTGCTGGCCAAGCCCGACGCGGACCTCGCCGCCGAGCTGGACCGCGACGACGACGCGATGGACGACCTGCACAAGAGCCTGTTCGGGGTGCTGCTCAGCGACGACTGGCCGTACGGGGTGGAGACGGCGATCGACGCCACCCTGCTGGGCCGCTTCTACGAGCGGTTCGCCGACCACGCCGTCAATGCCGGCGAGCACGTCGTTTACCTGATCACCGGGGAGCCCGCCGCCGCGACCGAGTGAGCACACGCACCGCCCGACGGGCGCCGCGCGACACGCCGGCGGCGGCACGCGTCAGGAAGGGCCCCTTGTCATCGCCGAAGCGATGACGAGGGGCCCTTCCTTGCCGGTCAGCGGCCCTGGTTGGCGACCGCCGCGGCGGCCTCCTTGGCAGCGGCCGGGTCGAGGTACGTCCCACCGAGGACCTGCGGGCGCAACTGCGGGTCCAGGTCGTAGCGCAGCGGGATGCCGGTCGGGATGTTCAGCTTGGCGATCGCCTCGTCGGAGATCTGGTCGAGGTGCTTGACCAGGGCGCGCAGCGAGTTGCCGTGCGCGGCCACCAGCACCGTCCGGCCCGCAAGGATGTCCGGCACGATCGAGTCGTACCAGTACGGCAGCATCCGCTCGACGACGTCCTTGAGGCACTCGGTGCGCGGCATCAGCTCGGTGGGCAGCAGCGCGTACCGGGGGTCGCCGACCTGCGACCACTCGTCGTCGTCGGCGATCGGCGGCGGCGGGGTGTCGTACGACCGGCGCCAGAGCATGAACTGCTCCTCGCCGTACTCGTCCAGCGTCTGCTTCTTGTTCTTGCCCTGCAACGCGCCGTAGTGGCGCTCGTTGAGCCGCCACGACCGGCGCACCGCGATCCAGTGCCGGTCGGCGGCGTTCAGCGCCAGCTCGGCGGTGCGGATCGCCCGGCGCATCACACTGGTGTGCACCACGTCCGGCAGCAGGCCGTGCTCGTGCATCAGCTCACCGCCGCGGCGCGCCTCCGCCTCGCCCTTGGCGGTCAGGTCGACGTCGACCCAGCCGGTGAAGAGGTTCTTCGCGTTCCAGTCGCTCTCGCCGTGCCGCAGCAGGACCAGCGTCCCGACGGTGGGCCCTTCGCTCGCAGTCATGCCGATCATCCTGCCGCACGCCGCCAACGGACACGCGGGGACCTGCGGTGACGACCACCACGTGGAAAAGCCGGTGACCGGCCTGCGACGCCGCGACTAGGGTGTAAGGCGCTATAGATACATCGGTCATTACCGAAGCGGGGGCGCGAGCGTGCGGACGATGCGGGGCTGGTTGCGGGACACCACTGGCGGGCTGCCGAGGACCTTCTGGTACCTGTGGACCGGCACCCTGATCAACCGCCTCGGCTCGTTCATCCTGGTCTTTCTGGCCATCTACCTCACCCAGGAGCGCGGCTTCAACGAACTGGCGGCCGGCCTGGTGCTCAGCCTCTGGGGCGTCGGCGGCGCGGTCGGGACCACGCTGGGCGGGATGCTCGCCGACCGGTGGGGCCGGCGGCCGACGCTGCTCACCTCCCACCTCGGCGCGGCGGTCATGATGCTCGCCCTCGGCTTCGCCCAGGAACTCTGGGCAGTGGCCGGCGGCGCGCTGCTGCTCGGCTTGTTCGCCGAGGCGGCCCGGCCGGCGTTCGGCGCCATGATGATCGACGTGGTGCCGGAGCAGGACCGGCTGCGCGCGTTCTCGCTCAACTACTGGGCGATCAACCTCGGCTTCGCCTGCGCTGCGGTCCTCGCCGGCCTGGCCGCCGAGGCCAGCTACCTCCTGCTGTTCGTGATCGACGCCGCGACCACCCTGGCCACCGCCGTGATCATCTTCGTGAAGGTGGCCGAATCCCGCGTCCCGGTCCGCGCCAGCAGGATCCCCGCCGGCGCCGCCCGCCCCCGGGGGGCGCTGCGCGTCATCCTCGGCGACCGGGTCTACCTGGGCTTCGTGGCGCTCAACCTGCTTGGCGCGGTGGTCTTCCTCCAGCACATCTCGATGCTGCCGATCGCCATGGCCGACGACGGCCTGAGCCCGTCCACGTACGGCATGGTGATCGCGCTCAACGGGGTGCTCATCGTGGCCGGGCAGCTCTTCGTCCCCCGGCTGATCCGCGGGCGCAACCGCTCGCACGTGCTCGCCCTGGCCGCCGTGGTGATGGGGGTCGGCTTCGGGCTGACCGCGTTCGCCGACGCCGCCTGGCTCTACGGCCTGACCGTGCTCATCTGGACCATCGGCGAGATGCTCAACTCGCCGTCGAACTCCACCCTGGTCGCCGAACTCTCCCCCGCCGACCTGCGCGGCCGGTACCAGGGCGTGCTCTCGCTGTCCTGGCAGGTCGCCGGGGCCACCGCGCCGATCTTCGGCGGCCTCGTGCGGCAACAGGCCGGCAACGCGGCGCTCTGGCTGGGCTGCGCGGCGATCGGCGTCGTGATGGCGGTCGCCCATCTGGTTTCCGGGCCGGCCCGGGAGCGGCGGGCCGCCGCGCTGCGCCCATCGACCGAACCGGCCAGACCGGCCGAACCCCTCACCGCCGTCCGGTCAGCGGTGCCGCAGGCGGCCGAGGCCGCGGTCGCCGCGCCCGCGATCGAGGGGCACGCCCCGGAGCCCACCCCGGCGCGGTGACCGGACGCCCGCCAGCCTCGGCTTGCCAGGTGACCGGTCCCGGGCGGGCCTGCCGCCCGCACCTTCGAATCTTGGACAGTTGACGTGCGGCAGGAACGGCAGGTGTCCACGTTCGGGGCGTACCGGCCGAACCGTCCGGGCCAGCAACGCGGGGGGAGACGGGACAACGCAAAGCGCCCACCTCGACCTGTCGGTCGTGATGGGCGCCCGCGTCGTGCCGGCGGCGGCGGGCGACACTCACCCCCGTAAGCGTCGCCCGCTCGCGCCGCCGGTTCCAACGGGCGGCGCCGTCCCCCAACGGCGGGATCCACCCGTTCCTGCGCCCGCGCTCGTGCACGGATCTGAACGATCCACCGCTCCCCCGAACGGTTCCGAGCGTGGCGCGTACAATAAAGTTAGTTCGCCCTGATTGCGGATTCAACTCGAATCGGCTGTCTCGCCGGTCACAGCACCACCATCCGAAACAGCGTTTCCGCTCTCCAGGCTCAGTGTCAGCCATCCGGGACTACCCGTGGGCCGTTCCCGCAAACACCCTAGGCGTCCTCACGATCGGGTGACTCCGTACGGAAGAAGTTGCTCTGCCGTCCGTCGCGCAACTGCTCCTGATAAATCAGGTTCAGCCTGCGGCCGTCGAAGGTCCGGAACCACTCGTCCCAGGTGATCTCGCGTACCCGGCTGCTCTCCCGGTAACCCGGCAGGTTGAACGTCAGCACGCCTGCCCGGCCTTCTCGCTCGGTGCCGGCGATCGTGGCCGGCCGGGCGTTACGCTCCCGCGCCCACCGCCGGATCACGTCGTGGTTCGTGGTGACCAGGCTGCGTCCGGGACGCTCCGGCCGATCCTGCAGCGAGGTGATCGGCTGCGAGGACCGCGCCGACCGGGACGACGACCGCCCGGTCCGGATTGCCGACCGCTGGATCGGGCCCTGGCGGGCCTGCGCCGGTGCGCCCGCCCGCTGGGCGGGACCCGCCTGCCCCGCCGGGGAGGTAGCCGCCTGGCGGGCGCGGACCCCCGTCGCCCGCCGGGTCGGGGCGGCCTTCGCCCGTGCCGGGGACGGGGCGGCCTTGGCCCGTGCCGACGTCGCCTTCGCCGGGGAGGGGGCCGCCTTGCGCGTACCCCCGGAGGCCCTGCTCGCGGCCGTCGCCTTCGTGCCGCTGGCCCGGCCCGCAGGCCCGGTGCCGCGCCGCGCCGCACCGCGACCCTCGGCGCGCAGTGTGCGGGCCAGGGTTTTCACCAGCTCCGGCTTACGCAGCGCGGAGATCCCGGCGACGCCCCGACGGCGCAGTTGGCCGCGGATGTCGTCCACCCGCATCCGGGAGATCTCCGACTCGGAGATGGTCGGGGTGTTCGGGGTCTGGTTGCCCGTCTGCCGTTTCGTCCTGGTCGCAGTCCCGCCGCGACCTGAGCTGTTCCGCTGAGCCATGGGATGCTCACGCTCCTTGACAGTCCGTCCTCGGCGCGCGGTGGGCCCTATGCCGCACCCGCGCGGTGCGGCATACCCGTCAGGACGGCTCCGAACCTCCCCCCGCGGCCTTCGCGGCCGGCGACGGCTCGATGAGGTGCGCGAACGCCGCCAGGTTGGCCGTCGACTCGCCGCGCTTCACCCGCCATTCCCACTCCCGCCTGATGGCGGTACCGAAGCCGATCTCCAGCATGGTGTCGAACGACTCGTCGGCGTACGTCAGCACGCTGCCCAGCAGCCGGTCCAGCTCGTCCTCGTCTACCCCGGCCAGGTTGACCCGGCCGGTCAGGTAGACGTCGCCGACCGCGTCGATGGAGAAGGACACCCCGTACATCCGGGCGTTGCGCTGCAACAGCCAGGTCCACAGCTCCTCGCGCCGTTCGTCCGGCTGGCGCATCACGAACGCCTCGATCCGCAGCGCGTGCTCGCCCACGACGAGGTTGCAGATCGTCTTGAGCTTGTGGGTGCCGGGCAGGGTGACCGCGTACGATGCCTCGCCCGTGGACTCCACCGTCAGCTCCCGCTCGGCGCAGACCGACTCGATCAGGGCGGCGACTTCGCTCCTCGCGCTCATCCGCCCCACTCTACGGCCGCCGCCGCCCAGCTGCCGTGGACGTGGACGTGGTGAGAGGGGTTCCCCTCTTTACCGCAGGCGTTAACAGGGGGCCCTTCCTCGTGTCACCAGGCGCAGGAGAGCGCCGGGTCCCCCGCGAGCTGGCTGGCGAGCCGCCCCCGGTGCTCGGCGATCGTCTGGCTGTAGACGGCGAGCAGGTTGCCGACCGTTCGGTCCCAGGAGAAGTTGCGGGCGTGCCGCTCGGCGCCCCGCCCCAGGGCGGCCCGCCGCGCCCGGTCCGGCAGCAGCCGCGCCAGCGTACGGGCCCAGTCGACCGGGTCGTGGCCGTCGATGAGCACTCCGCTGACCTGGTCGCGCACGGCGGTCACCAGGCCCCCCACGGCGGCGGCCAGCACGGGCGTGCCACACGCCTGCGCCTCCAGGGCGACCAGCCCGAACGACTCGTTGTACGAGGGCACGGCGACCAGGTCGGCGGCCCGGTACACGGCCGGCAGGTCGTCGCCGGTGCACGGCGGCAGGAAACTCACCCGGTCGGCGACCCCGAGCGAGGCGGCCAGCTCGATCAGGGCGGTGGGCCGGTCCAGCCCGCTGCCGCTGGGGCCGCCGACGATCACCACGGTCAGCTCGTCGGCGAGCCGGGGGTCCCGTTCCCGCAGCGCGGCGGCGGCGCGGATCAGCACGTCGGGAGCCTTCAGCGGCTGGATCCGGCCGACGAAGGCGACCACGTACCCCTCGGTGGGCAGGCCGAGCCGGCGACGGGCGGCGACCATGGCCGCGTGCCGGTTCCCGGCGGCGGGCCGGAACCGGTCCAGGTCGACGCCGGGCTCGACCACTGCGACCCGGGCCGGGTCGGCGTCGTACCGGTCGAGGAGTTCACGGGCCTCGACCTGGGTGTTCGCGACCAGCCGGTCGGCCTCGACGACCACCTGCTCCTCGCCGATGACCCGGGCCTTCGGCTCGGGCCGGTCCCCGGCGGCGAGCCGGGCGTTCTTGACCTTGGCCAGGGTGTGCGCGGTGTGCACCAGCGGCACCCCCCAGCGCTCCCTGGCCAGCCAGCCGACCTGGCCGGAGAGCCAGTAGTGCGAGTGGATGAGGTCGTAGTGGCCGGGCGGACGCGCCGCCTCGGCGCGCAGCACCCCGGCCGTGAACGCGCAGAGCTGACCGGGCAGTTCCTCCTTGGTCAGCCCCTCCAGCGGGCCGGCGGTGACGTGCCGGACGTGCACGCCCGGGGACATCTCGACCACCGACGGCAGGTCGCCCGAGGTGGCCCGGGTGAAGATCTCCACCTCGACGTCGGCCTCGGCCAGCCGGCGCGCGACCTCCAGGATGTAGACGTTCATCCCACCCGCGTCGCCCGTGCCGGGCTGGTGCAGGGGCGAGGTGTGCACCGACAGGGTGGCGATGCGCCGGGGGCGCGGCCGCGGCCGGGCACCTCGCTGACGACCGACGCCGGTGTGCTGTTCCGCCACGTCCGCTCCCTCTGCCACGGTTGATGCCGTCCCGCACGACCGGCGCTCCTCGATCAACCCGCGCGCCGCGTGACATCTTCCCCATCGGGTACCGGAAATGCGTACCGGCGGCCCCCGAGGGTGACGGACCTCATCGACACTCGCCGCGAGACCGGACGTGACGGACCTCATCGGCGCGAC
Source organism: Micromonospora sp. KC207 (assembly GCF_004348615.1). Taxonomy (NCBI): domain Bacteria; kingdom Bacillati; phylum Actinomycetota; class Actinomycetes; order Micromonosporales; family Micromonosporaceae; genus Micromonospora; species Micromonospora sp. KC207. The sequence continues at coordinate 16,459 of NZ_SMKJ01000019.1, read as the reverse complement.
CGCCCGGCCGGCGACGCGCGCCCGCTCCGGCGGGGTGAGAATGACCCGATGAGCTCTGTCGCGATCGTCACCGGGGCGTCCAGCGGAATCGGCGCGGCCACGGCCCGCCGGCTGGCCGCCGAGGGGTTCCACGTGCTCGCCGCCGCGCGGCGCACCGAACGGCTGGCCGCGCTCGTCGCGGAGATCGAGGCGGCCGGCGGGTCCGCCACCGCCGTCGAGTGCGACGTCACGTCCGCGGAGTCGGTGGCGGGCCTCGCCGAGGCCGCCGCAGCGTCCCCCGGCCCGGTCACCCTGCTGGTCAACAACGCCGGCGGCGCGCGCGGGCTCGACCCGGTGGAGTCCGGGTCGGTGGGCGACTGGCAGTGGATGTACGACGTCAACGTGCTCGGCACCCTGCGCGTCACCCAGGCGTTGCTGCCCGCGTTGGAAGCGTCCGGCGCCGGCACGATCGTGATCGTCTCCTCGACCGCCGGCCACGTCGTCTACGAGGGCGGGGGCGGCTACAGCGCCGCGAAGCACGCGCAGACGGCGATCGCCGGCACGCTGCGCCTGGAGCTGTGCGGCCGGCCGGTCCGGGTGATCGAGATCGACCCGGGGATGGTGAAGACCGACGAGTTCGCGCTGATCCGCTTCGGCGGCGACACCGGCCGGGCCGAAACCGTCTATGCCGGGGTGGCCGAGCCGCTGGTCGCCGAGGACATCGCCGACTGCGTCGCCTGGTGCGCGACCCGCCCGCACCACGTCAACGTCGACCGGCTGGTGGTCCGCCCGTTGGCCCAGGCCGCGCAGCACAAGGTGCACCGGTCGAGCTGATGAGGCCCCGGTCGCGGCGGGACGGCGGGCAGCCGAGGCGGGCCCGGGGCAACCGGCGTCCGGCGCGCTGGCGCTGGCGGCGATGAGGCCGCAGGGCGTCGTCACCCGGGGGACGACGAACCCGAACCGGCTGCGCCGGGTGGACAACTGGATCGTCGAGACCTGCGGCGGCCGGCTACGGGACGCGGCGGACCCGCTGGTGGTCGACCTCGGCTACGGTGCCACCCCGGTCACCGCCGTGGAGCTGCGCGCCCGGCTGGCCGCCGGGGTCCGCGCCGACGTGCGGGTGGTCGGGCTGGAGATCGATCCGGTACGCGTCGCCGCCGCACAGCCCGCCGCCGACCCGCCCCGGCTCACCTTCGCCCGGGGCGGGTTCGAGCTGGCCGGGCTGCGGCCGGCCCTGGTTCGGGCGTGCAACGTGCTCCGCCAGTACGACGAGGCCGAGGTCGCCGCCGCCTGGCGCACGATCACCGACCGGCTGGCCCCGGGCGGGCTGCTGGTGGAGGGCACCTGCGACGAGTTGGGCCGGCTCGGCGGTTGGCTGCTGATCGACTCCGACGGCCCCAGCACGCTCACCCTGGCCGCGAAGCTCGGCATGCTGGGCAGCCCCGCCGAGCTGGCCGAGCGGCTGCCGAAGGCGCTGATCCACCGCAACGTGCCGGGCGAACGGATCCACGACCTGCTCCGCGACCTCGACGACGCGTGGCGCTCCGCCGCCGGGTACGCGCCCTTCGGGCCCCGCCAGCGGTGGCTGCGGGCGGTGGCGGCGGTCCGCGATGCCGGCTGGCCGGTCCTGGACGGGCCCCGCCGCTGGCGGCACGGCGAACTCACGGTCGGCTGGCCCGCCATCGCCCCCGCCTGAGCCGGGGCAGCGGCAGCGGCAGCGGCAGCGGCAGCGGCAGCGGCAGGGTCGGCCGGGCTCAGCGGGCCGTTCCGTCTGCCGGGTCGGGGCGGCAGGCAGCGGGTTCGGAGACGTGGGCGGTGACGATACGCCAGCCGGCGGGCAGGCGTACCCAGGTCTGGGTCTGCCGGCCCCTGGCGGCGGTGCCGGCGTACGTGAAGCGGGTGGTGACCACCGCGAGGTCGGCGCCGAAGGTGGTGATCACCGTGTCGACGAGGCGGCGACCGGGCGGCAGTGGCGGCTGAACAGCCCGCCACGCACGCTGCGCGCCGAGCCCGTACTGATGGTCGTCGATGCCGAACCGCACAGTCCGGTCGGAGTCCCAGAAGTATCCGCAGATCCGGTCGGCGTCGCCGTCGACCAGCGCCTGTTCGTAGCCGGCGAAGGCCGCCGCCACCTCGGCGACCACGTCGGTCCGGTCGATCTCCACGCGAGCATCCTCTCCGCACGACGGGCCGGGCGTACGCGGGGCCCGGTCGGGCGGCCGGTGCCGCCACCCGACCGGGTCGGCGGGTTCAGCCGCTCACCGCGCGCTCCCGCTGCCCGCCGTCGGCCGGGTCCACCGGGCCGACCGGCTCGGCGACCGCGGCCGGCTCCGCCGGGGAGGCCACGGTGGCTGGCTTCGCCAGGGTGGCCTCGCCGTGCAGGCGGTCCAGTTCGATCTCCTCAGGCTCGGGGACCCGGGGCGCGACCCGGCCCAACGCGAAGACCCCGCAGATCGCCGCGATGAGGAGGTAGCCGAGCGAGACCGGGCCGTTCGCGTTCCACTCGATCCTCTCGCCGTGGATCAGCCCGACGAACGAGAGCACCGCGCCGGACCCGGCGAAGATCGCCGCCCGGACGAACCGCTTGTCGATGATGAAGACCACCACCGCGCCGAGCACCAGGCCGGCGAGGATCGCGCCCTGGCCGAGCACGAGCAGGCCGTCGTAGACCACGCCCGCACCGGCCAGCGCCTCGTCGCCCACCTCGGCGGCCGTGGTGCCGGCCGCCGCCAGCGTGTTGTCGATCTGGCTGGTGGCCCAGGCCGCGATGTTCGGGATCAGCGCGGCGACCACGGCGGCGGCGTGCGCCCGGGGCGTCGCCTGGAACGCCTGGGCGCCGATCAGCAGCCCGATGTAGAGCAGGATCGGCACGATGGCCGCCGTCGGGAAGACGGTCGCGAGCAGCCCGAACATGCCGAGGAAGCAGAGGATCGCGATCACGATGCCGGTCGCCATCGAGTAGCCGCTCCGGCCGCCCGCCGCCTTCCAGCCCGGGTGCCCGACGTAGACGGCGGGCGGGAACGGCGAGCCGAGGGCCGCGCCGATCACCGCACCCGCGCCGTCGGCGAGCAGGACGCTGCGCAGGTTGTAGTTGTCCCCAGCGGTCGCCGCGCTCTCCACGTTGGACATGCCCTCGGTGAAGTTGTAGACCCCCAGCGGAATCGCCGTCGCCAGCAACGGCGCCATGTCGGCCAGGCCGGTGAAGAGCAGGTCGAGCTTGAACGAGGGTACGGCGAACGCGATGTCCCGGGCGGCGGCCGTGACGTCCGGCACCGACATCGCGCCACCGGCCCAGCCGAGCGCCGTGCCGACCAGCAGCGCGGCGAGCCCGATCGGAAAGTTGAACGGCAGCTTGACGTCTGTGAGCAGGCCGATCAGCAGCAACGCGAAGACGGGCAGCGCGATCCAGGCCATCTGCCACATCTGCCCGGCCGGGTTCATCGAGATGAAGGTGACGGAGATCCCGGCGAGGGTGCCCAGCAGCGCGGCCCGGGGTGCGTACCGGCGGATGTACGGACCGACGAACGCGCCGATCAGCACGATCACGCCGATGATGAAGGCCCACGCCAGCCCCGCCTCCCACGCCCGCACCGGATCCTGCGTGCGCAGGTAGATCGGGAGCATGATGACGAAGATGACGATGAACATGTGCGGCACGCTCGGCCCGTACGGCAGGGCGGTGACGTCGGAGCGGTTCTCCCGCCGGGCCAGGCGGCGCGCCAGGTAGGTGTAGTAGATGTTCCCGGCGACCAGCGCGATGCCGAGCGCCGGCAGGATCGTGCCGAACACCTCCCGGTCGCAAAGCTTCACCACGGCCAGGCAGAGCCCGGTCAGGGTGAGCACGTTGACCAGGACGTTGACGCCGAAACCAAAGAACGCGTTGGTGTCGCCGCGCACCCAGAACGGGAGCGGGGCGGCGGAGGGCTTGGTGGGGACCATGGCTGCTCCCGATTCAGGAGGAGGGTTGCGACACGGTGGCGCTGGGCAGCGCGGCGAGCACCTCGGTGGAGTCGACGACCCACCCGAAGATCCCGCCCTGGGCGGCGATCATGTCGAGCCCGACCCGCTGGAACTCGGGGAAGTAGGACCCGACGCAGTCGGCGAGTACGAGGCACTCGTACCCGCGGTCGTTGGCCTCCCGGACGGTGGTGTGCACGCACACCTCGGTGGTGACGCCGGTGACCAGGAGGCTGCGGATTCCCCGCTGGGCGAGCAGGGCGTCCAGCCCGGTGGCGTAGAAGGCGCCCTTGCCGGGCTTGTCGACGACCGGCTCACCGGGTAGCGGCGCGAGTTCGTCGACGATGTCGTGGCCGTATTCGCCCCGCACGAGGATGCGGCCCTTGGGGCCGGGGTCGCCGATCCGTTTGCTCGGCGCGCCCCGCTGGAGCTTTGCCGGCGGGCAGTCCGAGAGGTCGGGCAGGTGCCCCTCGCGGGTGTGCACGACGGTCAGGCCCACGGCGCGGGCGCCGGCCAGCAGCGCCGCGAGGGGCGCGATGGTGCGGCGCAGTTGGCCGACGTCGTTGCCCAGGCTCTCGCCGAACCCGCCGGGCTCCAGGAAGTCGCGCTGCATGTCGATGACGAGCAGCGCCGTGGTCGCGATGTCGAAGGAGTACGGGAAGGGCCGCGCGGCAGCAACGGTCGGCATGGCGCACCTCACCTCGCCGTGGCGGCGATGACGTCGTCGGATGTGGCGACGCAGCCGAACACGCCGCCCTGCATGGTCACCATGTGCAGCGCCGCGTCGTGGTTGCCCTTGTCGGTGGCGCCGGTGCAGTCGGAGAGGATCAGGCACTCGTACCCCCGGTCGTTCGCCTCGCGCATGGTGGTGTGCACGCAGACGTCGGTGGTGATGCCGGTGAGGATGAGGTGGGTGATGCCCCGGGTCCGCAGCACCAAATCGAGGTTGGTGGCGTAGAAGGCGCCCTTGCCGGGCTTGTCGACGATCACCTCGCCGGGCGCCGGGGCGACCTCGGGCACGATCTCCCAGCCCGGTTCGCCCCTGACCAGGATCCGGCCGCACGGGCCGGCGCCGCCGATCTCGGCACCGATCCGCGCCGAGCGCCAGCGCTTGTTCGCCGGCAGGTCGGACAGGACGGGGTCGTGCCCCTCGCGGGTGTGCACGACGAGCATCCCGAGCGACCGGGCGTGTGCCAGCAGCCGGGCGGTGGCCGGCAGGCCGGACCGGGTGAGGCTGATGTCGTAGCCCATCGCGTCGACGTAGCCGCCCGGCCCGCAGAAGTCGGTCTGCCAGTCGATGCAGAGCAGCGCGGTGCGCGTGGTGTCGGCCGCGCCGTCGTACGGCCACGGGTAGGGATTCGCGGTTACCGGCCCGATCCTTGCCATCCTCTCCTCCTCCTGTGTCGTTGCCGCTCCCGCCCGGGGCGGCAGCCGCTCATCGCCGGCCAGCGCTCCGGTACGCCCGCCAGCCCCCGGCGGCGCTGATGTCCTCCGCCTCCGGGCCAGCGGCGTACGCCTCGCAGAGGAAGCCCAGGACGGCGCGCCCGTCGTCCAGCCGGACCCAGCCGAGCGAGAGCGGGGCCGGGACCCCGGCCAGCAGCCCGCCGACGGCGGACGTGGGCAGTCGCCACAGCTCGACGTCGATGCGGTGGCCCCGGGCCGGGTCGACCCGGACCAGGCCGGGCAGCCCCTCGCCGTCGGGGGTGTCCATCCGGTAGAGCCGGTAGCAGGGTGCGGTGCGGCTGGTGCCGGCGAGGGTGGCTCCCAGGTCGGTCAGCTCACCGTTGCGGGACTCGCCGCTCAGGTGCCGCCCGACGACGGCGACGAGCACCTCCACCGGTCCCGGTTCCGGTGCCGGCCCGGTGCCGGCAGCCGGCGGGCCGGCGTCGGCCGGTTCCGCGCCGGTCCCGGCGGCGAAGGCGGCGGCGAGCCGGGCCAGGGTGGTGTCGCTGAACGCCGGGCCGACCAGGGTCAGGCTCGCCGGCCGGCCGGCGGCGGTGAACCCGTTGGGCACGGTCACCGCGGCCAGGTCGAGCAGGTTCGCGAACTGGGTGTAGCGGCCGAGCATCGCGTTGCGCCCGATCGGGTCCTCGGCGATCTCGTCGAGCGTGAACGTGGTGCCGACGGTGGGCACGACGAGCACGTCGACCTCCTGCCACACCTGGTCTACCCGCGCCCGCAGCTCCCGGAGCCGGTGCCGGCCCCGGAAGGCGTCGATCGCGTCGTAGCGTCGCCCGGTTTCCAGCACGGTCCGGGTGACGGCGAGGACCGCCTCGGGGTGCTCCCGCAGGAAGCCGTCCAGCCCGGTCAGCCGCTCGGCCACCCAGGGCCCCTGGTAGAGCAGGTCCCCCGCCTCGAAGAAGGTGCCCAGCGGCACCGGCTGCGCGTACGCGACCAGGTCGCGCAGCCGCCCGACGCCCGCGGTGAACCGGTCCCGCTGCCCGGCGTCACCGAAGAACTCCAGGTCTTCTGCCCGGGGTGCCCCGAGGCGTAGCGTCCCCGGCATGCGGGCAGGCACCCGCTCGGCCGGCAGCGGACGCCCCCACGGGTCGGCCGCCGTGACGCCACGGGCGGCGTGCAGCACGTCCATGGCACCGGCGACGTCGGCGGCGAAGACCGAGACGCAGTCCAGCGAGCGGCAGGCCGGGACCACGCCGGCCGTGCTGAGCAGGCCCCGGGTGGGCTTGACGCCGACGATGCCGTTGAGGGCCGCCGGCACCCGGCCGGAGCCGGCGGTGTCCGTGCCCAGGGCGAAACTGACCTGGCCGGTGGCGACCGCGACGGCCGAGCCGGAGCTGGAGCCGCCGGAGATGAGCCCGCCGCCGAAGACGCTCTCGCAGCTGCCGTACGGCGAGCGGGCGCCGGTCAGGCCGGTGGCGAACTGGTCGAGGTTGGTCTTGCCGACCAGCAGCGCGCCGGCGTCGAGCAGCCGGCGCACCACGGGTGCGTCCGCGTTCGCCTCGTATCCGAAGTCGGGGCAGCCGGCCGTGGTGACCATGCCGGCGACGTCGATGTTGTCCTTCACCGCGAACGGGATGCCGTACAGCGGAAGGGTCGCCGGGTCACCGTCCCTGGTCAGCGACGCGGCGCGGGCCCGCAGGCGGTCGGCCGGGACGGTGCTGATCCAGACCGGAGCGCCATCGCGGCCGGCGAGCCCGGCCAGCACGCGTTCGGCCTGGTCGGTGGGGGTCAGGGCACCCTCGCGGTACGCCGACCGCAGCTCCGCGAGCGATCCGATCCGTTCTGACATACAGTCGATTGTCGACCGTTCTGTTACAGGGAACGGCGCGGCAGGTAACGACGACATGACGCCGGCCGCACATCTGGCCCCGGGCGGACCCTCGCGTCGGCCACCGGCCCGCCTGGTCGAGGTAGGAACTAGCCGAGGTACGAACGCCTAACCGAGGTACGAACGCGCGCCGTGCTCCGAGAGCACCGCGAGCACGGCCTCCGGATCCTTCCCGGCGACCGCCTCGAACAGCCGTTCGTGCCGGTGGACCCCGTCCGACGGCTGCGCGACCTCCGCCTCACGGCGCAGGTTGATCGCCATGTATAGCTGCAACTTCATCAGGATCGAGTCGTACACGGCGGAGAGCTGCCGGTTGCCGGCCAGCGCCACCAGCGCGACGTGGAACGCCCGGTGCGACTCGGCGACCGCCAGCCGATCACCGATCCGGGTCGCGTCGCGCATCTGGTCCAGCGCCGTTCGCAGCCCGGCCAGGTCGGCCTCCCGGGGCACCGGGATCGCCCTGCGCACCGCCACCCGCTCCAGCACGTCGCGCAGCTCGTACAGCTCCCGCACGTCCCGGTCGGAAAGGGTGGCGACCCGGACCCCCCGCCGGGGCACGTGCTCCACCAGCCCCTGCTGTGCCAGCAACCGCAGCGCCTCCCGCAGCGGGGCCCGGCTGATCCCGAGCCGCCGGGTCAGCTGCTCCTCCACCAGGCGTTCGCCCGGCTCGCTCCTACCGCTGAGGATCTCCCGGGTCAGCCGGGAAACGGCGAGATCCACCAGGCTGGGGCTCTCCAACTCGCCATCCATCGGCGATGCGGCCACGTCGCTCACTTCGAAGAGTCTGCCATTGCCACCAAACGGTCGGTGTGGGCGCGCCCCGCGCCCCCGCCGTCAGACGGCGCAGTTGACCAGGACCGGTTCCGGGTGCAGGGGTACGCCGAAACGGGCGTGCACGCCGTCGCGGATGTCGCGGGCCAGGGCGATCAGGGCGGCCGTGCTGGCCGTGCCGCCCCGGTTGGTCAGGGCGAGGGTGTGCTTGCTGGAGATGGCCACCCCCTCCGGGCCGGGGTGGCCCTTGGCGAAGCCGGCCTTGTCGATCAGCCAGGCGGCGCTCACCTTGACCGTGTCGCCGGCCCCGGGCCAGTGCGACGGCTCGCCGAGGTCGGCGGCGCGCTCCCGCAGCAGCTCGTACGCTCGGCGGTCGAGCACGGGGTTGGTGAAGAACGAGCCCACCGAGCGGGTGTCGGGGTCGTCGGCGTCGAGCACCATGCCCTTGCCGGCGCGCAGCCGCAGCACGGCGGCCCGGGCGTCGGCCAGCGGCACCGCGTCGCCCGGCTCGACGCCGAGCGCCCGGGCCAGCTCGGCGTAGCGGACCGGGCCGGACAGCGGGGATCGGGCGAGCCGGAAGTCGACCGAGAGCACCACCCAGCGCTCGCTGTACTTGAAAACGCTCGACCGGTACGCGAAGCCGCAGTCGGCCGCCTCGATCCGGCCGAGGGTCCCCTCGGCGCGGTCGTGCACTCCGACGCCGACTATCGTCTCGGCCACCTCCTGGCCGTACGCGCCGACGTTCTGGATCGGGGTGGCCCCGGCCGACCCGGGGATGCCGGCGAGGCACTCCAACCCGGACCAGCCGTTGGCCACGGTGGCCGCGACGAGGTCGTCCCACGGCTCGCCGGCCTCGACCCGTACCGTGACGGTGTCGGCGTCCTCCGCGACGACCCGCAGCCCCCGGGAGCGCACCAGCACGACGGTGCCGGGGAATCCGGCGTCGCCGATCACCACGTTGCTGCCCCCGGCGAGGATCAACACCTCCTCGTCCCGCAGGCGGGCCTGCTGCACCTTTTGTACGATCTCCTCGGCGCTGGCAGCGATCTCGATCCGTCCGGCCGGGCCACCGAGGCGCAGGGTGGTGTATCCCGCCAACATCGTCGAGTCGGCGGCGCGGGTTTCGGTGGCCGGGTGGGCACTAACGTCTGACACGCCCTTCACCCTAGGCTGAGAGGGAGCCGTGGCACCCACTGGTGGCCCGGTCGCGCGGGAGGATCGTGATGAGCAGACTGCACGGCACGAAGGACTTCTGGATCGGCGCGCTGCGGGCTGAGGGGCCCGCGTTCGCCGCCGCTGTCGCGGACGCTCCCCCCGAGACACCCGTGCTCTCCTGCCCGGGCTGGACGGTCACCGACCTGACCCGGCACCTCGGCGAGGTCTACCACTGGGTGAACATCGTCGTGACCGCCGGGGGCACCACCCGACCGGAGCACCCGGAGCTTGGCGCGCTGCCCGCCGGGACGTCCGCGCTGGAGTTCTGGCAGCAGGAATACGGCCGGCTGATGGCGACCTTCGAAAGCCTGGAGCCGGAGGTCCCGGCGTGGAACTGGGCGCCGCAGCCGAAGAAGGCCGGTTTCTGGCCGCGCCGAATGGCGCACGAGACGGCGGTGCACCGCTGGGACGCCCAGCTCGCCATCGCCGCCGGCGAGCCGATCGAGGCCAAGCTCGCGGCCGACGGGGTGAGCGAGGTGCTGGACACCTGGCTGCCGGCCGGCAGGCGCACGGCCACCGGCCGGTGGCACGGGGTGGTGCACCTGGCCGCGCCCGACGCGGGTCAGGACTGGTACCTGCGGCTGCGCGGCGAGGGGGTGGCGCTGCTGGACACCGACACCATCCTCGACCACGACAACCACCACGCCCGGGCCGAGGTCACCGGCACGGCGAGCGACCTGCTGCTGGCGCTGATGGGGCGGGTCAGCTTCGACACCCTCGGCGTGCGGGGCGACCGGGCCCTCCTCGACGGGCTCCGCACCGGCTGACCGCCCGCGCGACTCCCGCCCTCACGTGGCCTCTCGGCGTACCCGGGGGGCCACGCGTCGTCGTGCCGACCGACCCACGCGGGCGGGCCGTGCGCGACGGGGCGCTGGTCAACTGGTTGAGAAGGGGCCCCTGCTCTACCGGATGCGTTAACAGGGGGCCCTTCCATAACGCATCGAGGGCGTTCTCTTGACATCTCCCGGGCCAGCGATCACTCTCTTGTGAGAGCGCTCTCTCACCGGTTAAATCCCGTCCCCACCACCACCTGCACGACCTGAGAGGGGTCCAAGAACAGATGGGTGTCTTTCCGCGCCGCCACCTCGCGGCCGTGGCCCTCGTCGCGGCCACCGCACTGCTCACCACCGCCGGCTGCGGCGGCGGAGACGAGCCCGCCGAGGGCGGGCCGATCACGCTGACCGTCGACATCTTCGGCCAGATGGGCTACCAGGAACTCTACAAAGAATACATGGCGGCCCACCCCAACGTGAAGATCGTCGAGCGGGGCACCGGCGGGACCCTCGACGAGTACTCGCCGAAGCTCACCCAGTGGCTCGCCGCCGGGAAGGGCGCCGGCGACGTGGTCGCCATCGAGGAGGGCCTGCTCGTCGAGTACAAGGCCAACCCGCAGAACTTCGTCAACCTGCTCGACCACGGCGCGGCCGAACTCAAGGGCAACTTCCTGGACTGGAAGTGGAACCAGGGGCTGACCGCCGACGGCAAGCAGCTCATCGGCCTCGGCACCGACGTCGGCGGCATGGCGATGTGCTACCGCAGCGACCTCTTCGCCAAGGCCGGGCTGCCGACCCAGCGCGACGAGGTGTCCAAGCTCTGGCCCACCTGGCAGGACTACATCGCCACCGGCGAGAAGTTCAAGGCCGCCAACACCGGTGCGTCGTTCCTGGACTCGGCGACCAACACCTTCAACACCATCGTGCTACAGACCGCCGGCAACGCGCAGGGCTACCACTACTACGACACCGCCAACAACCTGGTGGTGGACAGCAACCCGGCCGTGCGGCAGGCCTGGGACACCACGATGGACATCCTCGACTCCGGTCTGTCCGGCAAGTACAGCTCCTGGTCCGAGGAGTGGGTGTCGGCGTTCAAGCAGGCCAAGTTCGCCACCATCGCCTGCCCGGCCTGGATGACCGGCGTCATCGAGGGCAACGCCGGCCCGGCCGCCAAGGGCAAGTGGGACATCGCCCAGGTGCCCGGCAACGGCGGCAACTGGGGCGGCTCCTTCCTCGCCGTGCCGAAGCAGAGCAAGCACCAGGCCGAGGCGATCGAGCTGGCGAAGTTCCTGACCAGCGCCAAGGGACAGATCGGAGCGTTCAAGGCCAAGGGGCCGCTGCCGTCCAACCCGCAGGCGCTGGACGACCCGGCGGTGGCCGATTCGACGAACGCGTACTTCTCCGACGCCCCCGTCGGCAAGATCTTCGCGGCGGGCGCGAAAAGCCTCAAGCCGGTCTACATGGGCCCGAAGAACCAGGCCGTCCGCACCGAGGTGGAGAACGCGGTCCGCACCGTCGACCTCGGCCAGCGCAGCCCCGAGCAGGCATGGGCCGACGCGGTGAACAACGCCAAGAAGGCCGCCGCCAAGTAAGCCGGCGCGGGCGCGCGGGCGGCGCTCCGGTACGCCGGGGTGCCGCCCGCGCCGCGCAGAAAGCGGAAAGGAGTGACCGGGCCATGAGCGTCCAGCTCGACGCCCGGCCGCCGGTGAGACCGGCGGTCCGGGGCAGCGCCCGCCAGTTGTGGGAGTATCGGCTCAGCCGGCTCGACGAGAAGTACTCCCCCTACCTCTACATCGCCCCGTTCTTCCTGCTCTTTGGCGTCTTCGGGGCCTACCCGCTCGCGTACACGTTCTGGGTGTCGCTGCACGACTGGGACCTGCTCGCCACGGAACACCAGTTCGTCGGCGGGGAGAACTACAGCCGGCTGCTGGCCGACCCCGACTTCTGGCACTCGCTGACCAACACCCTCGGCATCTTCGTCATCTCGACCGTGCCGCAGTTGCTGGGCGCGCTCTGGCTGGCCAGCCTGCTCAACCGGCGGCTGCGGGCCCGGACCACCTGGCGGATGGCGGTGCTGGTGCCGAACGTCACCTCGACCGCCGCCGTGGCGATCGTCTTCGGCGTGCTGTTCGGCCGACAGTTCGGCATGATCAACTGGCTGCTCGACCTGGTCGGCGTCGGCGCGATCGACTGGAAGGCCAACCGGTTCGCCTCCTGGGTGGCCATCTCCGCCATGGTCGACTGGCGGTGGACCGGGTACAACGCGCTGATCTTCCTGGCCGCCATGCAGGCCATCCCCCGCGACCTGTACGAGTCGGCGGCGATCGACGGGGCCAGTCGGGCCCGGCAGTTCTGGTCGATCACCGTGCCCCTGCTCAAGCCGACGATCATCTTCGCGGTGATCGTCTCGACCATCGGCGGTCTCCAGCTCTTCACCGAGCCCCGGATGTTCCACTCCGGAACCAACCCGATCCGGGGCGGGTCGCTGCGCGAGTCGCAGACGATGACCATGTACATGTTCGAGAACGCTTTCGCGCCGCACTACAACTTCGGCTACGGCTCGGCGGTCGCCTGGCTGCTGTTCGCCCTGATCGCGATCGTCGCGGCGATCAACGTCGTGGTTCTGCGCCGGCTCGGCGGCGTTGACCGGCCGGCGCGGACCCGCCGGCCCCGCAAGGAGCGCTCCCGATGAACCGACTCTGGTCCGCCAACCGGCTCACGTACGCCGCCCTGGCCGTCACCGCCCTGCTGTCGGTCTTCCCGATCTACTGGATGTTCGTGGTGGCCAGTCGGTCCAGCGACGCGATGGGCCAGATACCGCCGCCGGTCACCCCCGGCGGCAACCTGGGCGCGAACATCTCCCGGCTGTTCGCCAACACCGACGCGTACTTCCTCACCGGCCTGATCAACTCGGCGATCGTGGCGGTCACGGTCACCGTCTCGGTGGTCTTCTTCTCCACCCTGGCCGGGTTCGCCTTCGCCAAACTGCGGTTCCAGGGCCGCAACGCGCTGCTGCTGGTGATCATCGCGACGATGATGGTCCCCACCCAGCTCGGGGTGATCCCGCTGTACCTGCTGATGACGAAGTTGAACTGGAACGACCGGCTGCCGGCCGTGATCGTCCCGGCGCTGGTCACCGGGTTCGGGGTGTTCATGATGCGCCAGTACGCCAGCCAGGCGGTCAGCACCGAACTGATCGAGGCCGCCCGGATCGACGGCTGCGGCACCGCGCGGATCTACTGGAACGTGGTACTGCCGGCGCTGCGCCCGGCCGCCGCCGTCCTCGGCCTGCTGACGTTCATGACGACCTGGAACGACTTCCTCTGGCCGTACGCTGTCCTCAACGACCCGGGGAACCCGACCGTGCAGCTGTCCCTGCGGGCGCTGTCGGACGGCTACTACCAGGACATGTCGCAGGTCTTCACCGGCACGGCCATCGCAACCCTGCCTCTTCTGCTGGTCTTCGTCCTGTTCGGCCGCCAGATCATCGGCGGAATCATGGAAGGCGCGGTCAAGGCGTGAGCGCGAGGAGTGAGCCGACCCTGCGAGCCCCACAGTCGCGAACGAAAGAGGGTAAGGCGTGAGCGAGCTTCGATTCCCCGACAACTTTGTCTGGGGCGCGGCCACCGCCGCGTACCAGATCGAGGGCGCGGCCCGCGACGACGGTCGCGGCCCGTCGATCTGGGACACCTTCAGCCGTACGCCGGGCCGGGTCCACGCCGGCCACACCGGCGACGTCGCCTGCGACCACTACCACCGGTACGCCGACGACGTGGCCCTGATGGCGGAACTGGGACTGAAGGCGTATCGGTTCTCGATCGCATGGCCCCGCATCCAGCCGGACGGCACCGGGCCGGTCGAGCCGCGCGGGCTGGACTTCTACGACCGGCTCACCGACGCGCTGCTCGACCGGGGCATCGACCCGATCGTCACGCTCTACCACTGGGACCTGCCGCAGGCCCTGGAGGATCGGGGCGGCTGGACGAACCGGGAGACCGCCGAGCACTTCGCCGCGTACGCGGCGGCCGTGCACGGCCGGCTCGGCGACCGGATCCGCACGTGGACCACGCTCAACGAGCCGTGGTGCTCGGCCTACCTCGGGTACGGCAACGGGTTGCACGCCCCCGGCGTACGGGACGCGGGCGCGGCCTTCGCCGCCGTACACCATCTGCTGCTCGGGCACGGCCTGGCGGTCCGGGCGCTGCGCGCGGGTGGCGCGGAGGTCGTCGGGATCACCCTGAACCCGGCGCAGGTGCAGCCGGCGGACCTGGACAGCGCGGCGGACGCGGCGGCGGTCCGGCTGGTCGACGGGTTGCAGAACCGGATCTTCCTGGACCCGCTGACCGGTGCCGGGTACCCCGCCGACGTGCTGGAGCACGTGTCCCGGATGGTCGAGCCGACGTTCGTCCGGAACGGGGACGAGAAGCTGATCGCCGCGCCGATCGACCTGCTCGGCATCAACTACTACGCCCCGACGTACGTGGCCGGGCGGCCGGACGGGGCGGGCGGCAGCGCGTACCCGGGCACCGAGGGGGCGGTGGAGTTCCTGCCGGCGACCGGGCCGTGCAGCGACATGGGCTGGGCGATCGAGCCGGCCGGGCTGGGCCGGCTGCTGGACCGGTTCGCCGCCGACTACCCGGGCCTGCCGCTGATGATCACCGAGAACGGCGGCGCGTTCCCGGACCGGGTGATCGAGGACGGGCCCGACTCCACCGGCCGGGTGGCCGACGCCGACCGCATCGACTACCTCGACGGGCACCTTCGGGCGGCGCACGCGGCCATTGGCCGGGGGGTTGACCTGCGCGGCTATCTCGTATGGTCGTTGCTGGACAACTTCGAGTGGGCCGAGGGGTACCGCAAGCGGTTCGGGATCGTGCACGTCGACTACCTGACCCAACGGCGCACACCGAAGGCCAGTGCCCGGTGGTACCAGGAGGTGATCTCCCGGAACGGGCTGTGACGAGGTAGCGGGCGCTTCGATGACCGAAACTAAACGGCCGACCCTGGAGGCGGTGGCCCGGCAGGCCGGCGTCTCCCGGGCGACCGTGTCCCGGGTGGTGAACGGCTCCACCACCGTCGCCGCACCGATCCGGGAGGCGGTCCGCCGGGCCGTGGCCGAGCTGGGGTACGTGCCGAACCTCGCCGCCCGCAGTCTGGTCACCCAGCGGACCGACTCGATCGCCCTGGTCCTGCCCGAGGAGGCCACCCGGGTCTTCTCCGACGACCAGGTGTTCCCGAGCATCATCCGGGGGGTCGCGCAGGAGTTGGAGGCGGCCGACAAGCAGCTCGTGCTGATGCTCGCCGGTTCGCCCGCCGGGCACGCCCGGGTGGAGCGGTACACCACCGGGCGGCACGTCGACGGGGTCGTCTTCGCCTCGCTGCACGGCGCCGACCCGCTGCCGGCGAAGCTCGCCCGGATCGGCATCCCGGTGGTGTGCAGCGGCCGGCTCCTCGGCGACGTCGGCGTCCCGTACGTCGAAGTCGACCACGTCGGCGGGGTGACCCGGGCGGTGCGGCACCTGCTCGACTCGGGACGGCGGCGCATCGCCACCATCGCCGGCCCGCAGGACATGTTCGCCGGGGTGGAACGGCTGGTCGGGTACCGGGCCGCGATCGCCGAGGCGGGGCTGCCGGAGCGGGTGGCGTACGGGGACTTCACCCGCGAGTCGGGGGCGGCGGCCATGCGGCAGCTCCTCGATGCCGACCCCGACCTGGACGCGATCCTCGCCGCGTCCGACCTGATGGCGCACGGCGCCATGCGTACGCTGCGCGAGGCGGGGCGGCGGGTGCCCGCCGACGTGGCGGTGATCGGGTTCGACGACATCGAGACGGCCGCGTACACCGACCCGCCGCTGACCACCGTGCGGCAGCCGATAGTCGACCTGGGCCGGAAGGCGACCCGCCAGCTGCTGCGGATCGCGGCCGGCGAGGACGTCGAGCCGGCCCTCGTGCTGCCCACGGAGCTGGTGCTGCGCGCCACGGCGTAAGGAGGGGCCCCTTGTTAACGCCTACGGTAGAGAGGGGTCCCCTTCTCACCACCTCCGGCGGGGCGTCACCCTGACGGCTACGGGTTCACAGGGCTAAGAGCCTGCTCAGGCCGATGGCGTCGCAGACGCCGGGCATACCCGCGCGAGCACGAAGGATCTGGCGTCCCCGGCGAGGACGGCCGACCCGCCCACCAGGGTCCAGCCTGCGGGCAGGCGCAGCCACGCCACGTCGGCACCGGCGTCGTCGACGACGAGCGCGCCGCCCTCGGTGGGCACGGTGAGGGCCACGCGCTCCCGGTTCGGGGTGACGAACTCGGGTGTCACGGCGACGAACCGGGCCCCGGCCGCGCCGGCCGGCAGCCCGAACACCCACACGTCCTCGTCGGGATAGGGCCCGCCGCCCAGCCCTGCGGCGCAGGCCGGCTCGCGCGCCGCCGCGGGAAGCGGCGCGTCGGCGGGGTTCAACCGGATCGTCGTACGCGGGC
>NZ_SMKJ01000199.1:0-13571 GCF_004348615.1 Micromonospora sp. KC207 | reverse complement strand
GTGGCGGAGTGTGCGGCGGGTGCCGTCGGCGCGGGCGGGGATTTCGATCTGCCAGTGCCAGTGGCCGTGGTTGCGGGACCAGCCGCCGCCGGGCCGGCGCAGATCAGGGCAGGAGCGTCCCAGGCGGCGGCCCGTCGCGGTGTCGCGGCAGCCGCAGCGTTTGAACGTGGAGCCTTTCACTGGTCGTCTCCGGGGTGCTCGACGTGGTGCCGCCAGCGGTGGTGGGTGTAGTTTGGTTCCGGCCGTCCCGGGCTGCCCCTTCAAATTTCATCAGTTCACCCACTCAACATCAGTCCCAGGTCATGCGGTGATCGTGTCCATCTAATCCCGTCAGCCGCACGTCGTCCATGGCAGGCGAGCACCCGCAGAGCACCCCAGACAGCTCTTCATGAACGCCCAATAAGTCAGAGTCGGCCTTTCAGTTTATACGCATAGCGCAACCGTCCGCCTAACTCTCGGAAAAGGCCCTGTCCGCGCTTGCTGAACGGATTGGGCAACATAAACACGTGACGCGCATCGGGTTCGAGCACATGGGTGACGAGGAGCAGACGCCACCGGTCCGAGTACCTCCGGGCGGCAGCAACCTCGCTCTCCCCAAGCTCAATCTCACCACCCTGGCTCTGAAAGGCCTTAACCTCGAACATCAACGGCCGTGAACCGGTGTGGACCACCATGTCGTACCCGAGCGAGTCGTCCCCGAGTGGCCCGACAAGGAAGTGCCTCCGGTTTGCCGATACCCACGTTGATTCGTCCGCCGCCGAGTACTGCAGCTTTAGCCAATGCCATGCGACGTACTCTCCCGCCGCGCCGAGAGCGTTGCGCTGCACATCGGAAGGGCTACGCCGTCCACCCACGAACCCGCCAGCGTTTCCGGCGCCGTTTCGCGCACGCATCCCGTACGCAGGCAGCACATCGAGCTCCGCGAACGTGTCCCGCTGGCGACGCAGCCTCTCGTCAGAATCGACGGAAGTCCGGATGATATCGATGAACTGATCCAGCTCATTCTCAACATCGACCTCCCGCCCGGCCACCGCAAGCACTCGGCGAAGACGGGCCTTTTCTTCACGAGCCCGGGCTTCCGCGCTGCGCCCCTTGCTGAGGTCGCTTTCAGACAATCCGTGCACCCGATAATCCGCCGAGAGCGGCATGCCAGCCGGCCACTGGCTGAGGTGGTACAGCCAAGAGACGATGTCGTCGGCAGTGAGCGGCCTGAAGTCCAGCGCCCCGGCCTCGTCGAGAGTGCGCTGTACGGCGTCGACCGGCTCAGTGGCCGCGAGCGCCCGCGGGAGAGGACGCCCGCTGGCGCGGATCAAGACGATAAGCGACTGCGTCGTGGCTTTGATTACGGCACGTTGCAACTCATGTAGCCGTTCAAGGACCGGCAGCGACTCACCGGAGGCCGGCAGTGGGCAGCCGAGTCGCTTTTCGAGCTCTGTCGTGACGATCGCATCGAGCATATCCGTGCTTGCCACGTCGACGTCGTATGTCCACTCCTCGGGAGGCGCGATGGCGGATAGGTCGCAAAGCTCCCTCCAATCGGGTTGCGGACGACGGGAGTCGAACTCGGATAAGCGCGCCCATCGCAACTTGTCGATGAGCTGCGTCTTGTTGGTTAGCAGGAACGTCTGCAGTGCTTCTTGGTGCGCTTCTGCCCGACTGATGGGTTCGTAGCCGGAGCCGAGATTAGACAGTGTCACATTGAAAGCAGCGAAATCGAGTCGGCAGGCGATCCGAAACTCGTCCAACGAGCGTGCCTGGCGTGCGGCTTCCATGATCTCCTCAGTACTGAGGGGCACCCGATCTCGGTACCTGTCAAGGATCTCAGCCAAGTCCTCGGGACGGTTCGCCGGCTCGTCAAGGCACTCGCCGGCGACCGCCTCACCTAGGCAATGGACCAGTAATGGACGGCAATGCCACCTGATCCGGTCCATGTCGCCATTGACCCGGTGCCGGGTTTCCTCATACTGGGCAGGGCTTAGGTCGAGAGCGGCTGCAAGATCGGAGTCGTCCGGTGCATCGATCGGTACGTGAGCTCTCTCAAGGCGGACGGCTAGCACCTCGAGCCGAGGACCGAGATGCGAGTAGCCGAGTAGGTCGCACAACGGCTCGGCGATGGTAGCGATCGACCTCCAGTCAAGACCGCCAGCGGGTGCAAGCACAACGACTTGGCCATGGACCGGCAGGACGAGCGGTCTGCTCGGAAGGTTAACCGCCTCGCCGTCGAGGGTCACCGCCCATGACTCGCATCGCTCGATACGGACGGCTCGGGCGGCTGCGTTGAGTTCGGTCAGCATCGAGACGGGCGGGCTTCCGCCCGGCGACCGGTGATCGAGCACTACCGCCAGCGCAAGCGGTAACCATGGCAGGTCCTCGACTAAACCGGTGCTGCTGTCCGACGTAACCATGTCCGGCTCCAACGGCCGTCCGTCGACCAAGATGCGCAGCGGCGCGTCATCGACGTGCCGGACGTTCGTGCCATGGCGGCGGAGTAGCTCGGCGACCTTCTCGGATGCGTTGGGCACGACCACAAGGGGGCGTCCCATCACCCGGATGAACCCGGCGGTGACGTCACGGCGGTCAGCAGTGACGTATACGACTGTGTCGTCGGGCGGGCCAAAGGCAACGGTTCCCAGTGCCTCGGCCCGCTCCACGACGAGGTGGACATGCGTTTCCGCGAACGGATCGTCGTCACCGGTCACTCGATCAGCCAGTAGGCGCCAGGCGACCTCGTGAGCTCGTCGCACTGCGGGAATGTCCTCCGGGCGCAGCAGACCGGCATGTACGACTTCGCCAAGCTCAGAGAGCATCCAATGCGGATCCTCTGGCCCGCACCAGGTAGCGATGCCGAACTGCCGCAGACGCCTCCGGGTAGCCGGACGGTCAAGCAGATGCCGCAGCTGCCGATCGACAACCGAAACGTATGACGGCTCTTCCTCGCTATCTGGCGGAAGCCACACCTCATCGAGCGGCTGGAACTGCCGCGCCCTATCAGATCCTCGTGCCGGTATCCACGGCTCATGCTGAACAAACGCAGCGACCGGCGTGATCACCTTCTGTGGATCATCACCCCCGCGGCGTTGGCGAAGCCAAGTAGTGAAGAGAGTCTTGTCCGGCCATGTCTCGAGACCGTTAAGGAGCAGCCGCGCATACGCCATACGGGCACTCTCAGTGAGTGTCTGGACAGTACCCTGACCGGGTAGATAGACCACGGATGGCGCCGAGTAGGGCGTATATGGGTGCCGCGCTGCGCTTGGGCTACGTCCGATGCGCGGACGCCATTGCGCCGCAACGGAGTCGGGAACTTTCGCTGCGGCGACGAGACGGTCGGTAGTGAGGGCCCAACCTTCCAGCATGTTGTCTGCGCCCTGCCCAGCCACCGGCGTAAGACCATCGCGGACCCCAAGGTGGCGGAGGAAGGCCGTCCATTCCTCGATGTCGTCGTTACGCCGGAGAAGATGGTCAGGGCGGACGACCGTGCGTCGGGCGAGGTCTGCCAGATCCCTGTCGACGGGGGCGCCCTCGGCGACCACGATGGCGAGGTCGTCACCGAGGGTGCGGTGCCATCCAGCGCCGAACACCGCTGTATCGGCCTTGATCCAGCCGGAGGCAGCCCGGACGCAGAGCCCGACATCGGCCAGGGCGGTGGGTGTCTGCGGTCGCTTGCGGTGCAGCTCGAAGACGAACCGCAACGACTGTTCCCAAATCTGCTGATCGCTGCTGTCCTGGAGCGTTCGCTTGACGTGCGCGAGCAGACCGGCGCCGTCGAAGGGCCGAACCAAGCCTCGCTCCAGGAACTGCCGCGCTGCCGACTGCACACGAAGGGAGCGACTCTGTTCGACCCAGCTGAGGCCGGAATGCAGGAAGAAGAGGCGCCGTTCAAGCGCCTTGGGGATCTGCACGGACGGGCCATCGCGGTGTTCGCCCTGATGCAGGTCGCCATCATCACCGGCCGGAGGGAAGAATGCCATCTGCTCGGCCCGCCGCTTCCGGCGTCGTTGATCTCGTGGGAGGTCCCGCGTCCTGGGCGCTTCTCCCGTGCGTTCGCCGTTCGCAGCACGCAGAGTGCCGTCGGCGGCGAGCAGGATGGAGCGGCCGTGCAGGACCGCGGGACGGTCGGCGAAGAGCACGGACAGATCGGCGTACAGGGCCTGCCACGACGCGATGCTGCCGCCGTCAGCTGGCAGCACCAGATCGGCGACAATACGTTCAACGACATCAGCCAGATGGTCGAGACTGGGCCGCAGGTCGAATCCCAGCGCCTGATACAGAGCGAGCATGCGATCAAGGAGGCGCGGCGGTCCCACGGTGTCATCGACCACGCCGCGTCCGGAGACGCTGGCTGCTGCCCGCGCCGTCGCCACGCTGGTCTCCCTGATTGGCCAACGCATCGCCGCCTCGGCGGGTGCCAATCCATCCGGCCACTGCTTGGTCGAGAGAACGGGTACGAGCGGCACCTGCGGTAGCGCCGTGCCGAGCGCCGCCTGGCTGGCGCCGGCCAGCCGGGCCGCCTCCGACGGATCCCATGCCACGAGCGCGCAGACCGCAGCCCTCGTGTCCCGGTGATCGTCGCTCAAAGCCGCTGCCGCGGAGATGCAAACCTCGGCCGCGACGTCGAGGAACATGGCGTTCAGCGGGTGGTGGGGGTCCAATGCGGTGCGGTCGAACTTGGTGAAGAACGGGGCATTCACGTGCGCGGGCAAGGGTGCGCGGGCGTCCGCGGCGAGGGGCAGGAAGGTGTACGTCTGCCCGCCGTCCACCGGGATATCTCCGGGCACGGCGACGGATACGATCGCCCGCTCGCGCCATTCACGGAATGCCTCGCCCAGGCGTTCCTCGCTGATTGAGGCTTCAATGGCGGCGTGCAGCCGGTCGTGTGGAACCTCCCCCCTGACTAGGAGGAACTCACCTTTGTCACCGAGGTCGACCTGGAGAAGCTCAGGACTCGCGGTTCCGTTCGCCGATATCGATCCCGCACTGCCGAGCGTCCGCTCGGCGCGTGTCAGAACGCAACGGTCGACGATGCGCCCGCCGCGACGGTGCTGGATGTCCAGCTGTGCCAAGCGTTCGAGGAACAGCATGATCGGCGCTGGCGCCCGAAGTAGCTCGGTAAGGCGTAGCCGCACCTGATCGAGGGCGGCGGCGCTGCGCAGCGGGAGCCGAAGGACGGTGACGTGGCCCGCTTGGCCGAGTTCTTCGACAAGCTGCGGAACGTCGTCGATCCACACCGGCACCTGCAGTTCGGGAAGTTCGTCGAGTGCCCGCTCGGCCAGGCTCGGATCCTCCAGGATGCTTTCGAGGTCGCCCGTCCCGGTCGCGAAGCGGAAGCAGTAGCCGTCGAACGGCATCTCCATCGAGCTGAAGACCTGCGGGTCGCCTGTGATCTGTAGGACGCTGCGGAAGCCGACACCCTTGTTGCCGATTCCCTCGCCAACCACCTTGGCGGAGTCCGCGAGCTTGCAGATCGCCGTGAGACGCTCGGGGGTGAATCCGTTGCCGGCGTTGCCGACGTAGAGGACGCCAAAATCAGCCTCGTCCTCTGCGAGCACGATCGAGCAAATGCCGTCACGGCAGTCCGGCGGATGGGCGTCGTGCGCGTTTTGAAGCAACTCGTGCAGGAACCGCCCGGCGTACTCCTCGGTCGTACGGTGGGTGAGGGCCCGAAGCTGTCGGGCGGGATTCCAAACTGAAGAGCCGAGCGCCTCGGTGACAACCGCCCGGGCGTACGCATGAACCTCATCGGCAAACTGCTGCGCAGTCGGCATGATCACGCACCCTCGTCGCGCCGTTGCCCTGGGCGACCAAGCATAGCGCTCGCCGAGTCCCGGCGGAACTTCACGGCGAGCAGGGCATCGACGGCGCCCGCCTTATCCTGCAAAGCGCCGGCGCAGCCATCGGTTGGCTGTCATCCCGCCTGCTCAGCTCGTCCCCGGCCCACCACAATGATCCGTTTGCAGCTGAACGTCGCGCAACGACCATCGATCGGATCGGTCCAACCGGGTAAAGAGTACCTAAGCTATGCCAGCGCCCAAGACCAGACGCGAAGACTTATCTGGTCGAGAAACCTCTACATGGGTGCGTCCCGGCGGGCGACCGGGCTCGGGGCCAACGTTGTCCCCTTTGGAGCCCCGTAGCGGAAGGCGTCGACCACCGCGTCCGCCGAACCCGGCGCTCCGACGACGCGCAGCTCTGCAAGCAGGCCGTGCTCACAGGCGAGTGGATGGCGCCGTCCACTCTCCCAGTTGCGTGTTGATGTCTAATGCCAGACGGGCGGGCATTGTCCGATCTACTGCGGGGACCAAGCCTCCGGCCGGGATACGCCGTAATCTACTGATTCAGCCAATTCTCCAACTCAGCACCCTTGGCGAACTGGGTCGTGTCGTTACTGAAGTCATCCCTTACTGGCCCATCGTACGACCAGTGGCGATTCCCGTAGCCGTAGTGCCAGTGGACTGCATCGGGGTGCTCCCCATGCCTGCACTCCTCCACCGGCGCCGCTCTCTTCCTGCCAAACCCAAACATCCTTATCGCTCCTTTTGCCCCGTTTTCGCTACTACGCGAATTGCAGCTCATGGCGGTTCGGAGGCAGTCTTGCAGGGCCTTGCAGGGCCTTGCAACGCCAAACAAGCCGTGGCCCAGCGATCCGTTCCGCGTAAGACTTTGAACACTTTCAGTGACTATCCGGCGTGCGCTAGGAAGCGTCCTTTCGCTGGCGCAACTGGAGCAGCCAATCCTCCGGCTTGCTCTCCCGGGTGGCGGGTGACGCCCAGCCGTCCGCCGGATCGGAATTTCGTGGTGCCCATGTCCGCGGAATGTTGAGCGCGAGCACCTCCCGTACGCCCGCAGCGGCGCGACTCGCCGGCCGCACTACGTGGTGTGGCAGCGTCGGACAGCCGGTTTCCGCATCGAACTGCGGGTTCCAGGTGCGGCAGAAAACCTGGCAGAAGCCGTGGATCTCGAAGACCACATGGGCGTGATTGGAGAGCCAGCTGAGTCGGTCACCGGCCACGAGCCGCTCCCGGCCGATCAGGTGTCCGTTAGGTGCGCTGCCCTGACGGTTGAGGTATGGCAGCGGATCCTCATCCGCCCCCTCGTCGCCGTCGCTCAGCCCACGGACCATCCCCGGATCGTCGGTGACATGCAGTTCAAGGAGGTCCCCGTCAGCGTGCGCCTGCCACATGTCGACCACCTCGGCTGACGACGCCATGAGGCTCGGGTACGCCGTGACGACGAACGTCTGGCCGCCCCTCAGCGGCAACGCGACCCGGTCGCCCGCACGAAGCCGGTGCACCACGGGCATCGATTCCCAGCTGCCGATCCCGGTCACCCGCTCCTGGCAGAAACGGATCGCCTCCTCCGCCATCGCCTGCCCGACCCGGAAGAACTCGCGGCCGGGAGCGACGCGCTGGGCGTCCAGTAGGCGGTGGACTGCCTGCTCCACCTCGTGGGCACGCATGGTCAGGACGCGGTAGGTCACCTCGAAGGGGAACGGCACCGGGGTGCTGAACAGCTCCTCCGCACGGTCCTCGGGTAGCCGACGGGTAAAGCCGATCTTGAGCATGTCAGGCATGGCGGGGTTCCGCTGCACATAGACGAACCCGCTCCCTGGCTCCGCAGATACCCTGGCCCGGCGGGGCCCCGCCAGCGGCGTCGGCGGGTCGGCGGTCTCCAGCACGACATTCCCGGCGAGTCCCGCCGACATGGTGACCAGTACCTCGCGCGCGGCCGACCACTGGTCGAGGCGGGCGTCGGCGGTCTGCCGCAGCGCCTCACCGAGCGCCGAGACCCCGTGGTCGTCGACATCCACCTTGGGAGCGCCGGCAAGCTCGGCGAGCGCCTTCGAGGCGATTTCGGTCAGCATATGCGCGAGCTCGTCTTCGGCCGTGACGCGCAGCGTGCCCAGGTGAATGTCCTCCTCGAGGTCGGATGTCCGGACCAGATCGACGCAGACCTCACCCCGCTTACCGATGAGCAGGAGTTCGCCGGCGTGGGCCGGGTTGGTGAGGTCGAACGCGAAGTGGGCGCGAAGGCCGGGCGAGCCGCTTCGCGGCCGGCGGCAGATCAGCTCCAGCCGACCCGGCGAGTCAAAGTCCCGTGTGAGGCCGAGCAGTCGGGTCCCCTCCACCAGAGTGGCGGTGGCCGCCTTCACCTGGTCTTCGCCGCGCACCCGGATTCGCCACCACGGCAACGGACCCCACAGGCCGTGCGCCACGTCCGGGGCAGCCATCCGGGAAATGGCGATCGGTGCGTAAGACCATCGGAGCAATTCCGCGAGACATCCGTCCTGAAAGCGCTCCTCGTCGGTCCGGTCGCGCAGCAATTGGCGTTCTAAGGTGCTTAGGCCCTCAACCGCTTCAGCCACCCGTTCCCGCTGCCCCTCGATGATCTCCACGACGCGAGATGCCATCTTCCGCAGGCCGGCGTCCGCCGGACCCTTGAGTTGGCGCAGGATCCGTAGTGCCTGCTCGGCGTTCACCCGGTCAATCCCGATCGTGAGCAGGTGCTGGGCAGCCGAGGCCTCCCTGACGAACGAGTCCATCCAGTCCTCGAGCGCCCGGTGACTCTCGGCGTCGCCGCGCAGCGCGACTGCGGCAAAGTTCCCTACCTGGACGTCTGGCTCGGCCTTGAGCACCGCCCAAATGTTCGCGTACGCCCTCAGCGGACTTGGTGAGCGCGACAAACAAACCTCTAGCCATGCCGGGTCCCGGACGTCCCAGTGCCGGGTGAGCTCCCGCTTGACCCGACCGCGCGGGACCGATCCGAGGCGCCGCGCCGACCAGAGCTCCAGCAGAAATCGGTAGGTGCTTTCCGGATTCCAGGCGGGCAGCCCGCAGCCGAGCAGCCAAGCAGAGTCACCCATCCCGGTGGAAGCCATCTGCCGCCGAATGGTTCCCACCAAACCGCCCAACCGCTCCGGGTTGACGCCCGGCCCAGCGAGCACGCCGCTGTCCGCCAGGAGCCGTACGACGTCTGCGGTCGAGCAGCCAGCAGAAACGAGAGCTGCAAGCCTCGCCACGACCAGAGCCCGAACCATGTCGGGCTCACCCAGCCCGGGGACGATTCCCGCCGGATCGAGCGCCGGATGCTCCGCCACCTGCCCAACCAGACCCTCACAGACGACGGCGATCCATTGCTCGCGCTCCTCGGCAGGGTCGTCTCCCATCGGCATGACACCAGTGTCCACTGTGCTTGAGCGGCAGATTGCGACGGGCAGCCGCCTCTCCCGGCGTGGACGACGAGCTCAGTACCGTCATAGCCAACCTGGTACACCTGAGGGCACTGCGGGCTCCTATGAGATCGAGGACCGGCCGGCGTGGATCTCGCGGTGCAGCCTGCACGGTACGAAGCGATCGGGCTGGCGTCGACCAGCGGACTTTACGCATACAGCCCCAGGAAGCTCGTATGGACCAACAGCTTCGACGCCCCACAGTCCGGGCAGGATCCGCAGGTCAGCACTACTCCCACACGTCCCGTCCAGTCCAGGCAGTCCCGCAGATTAAGAGCCACGTCAATGTCATGTTCATCGGTCCCATGCGGCACCGACGGTCCTACACACGCGCACTGATCCGGTTTCTGCAGCCGCCGGGTGCCACCTGATGCCTACCTGTCCACGGCGGGCGAGCACCCGACGAGCACCCGCCTGCCGGACCACTCAAGCGATGGGTGTAGGCGTCCTTGTGCGTCGATCGTTTCCGTCATACGGTACCGGAGTCGGAAAGCCCGTTCACGGCAGGCGCGCACGCGGGGCTCACGGGCGCTTTTGCAATCGCCACTCTTCTGGACGGATCGCCGGTGGTATACCTCGACACCCTGGTTGAGGGTGAGATCGGCGTCAGGATAAAGGACGTGCACTAGCGGCAGCTGTCTGGGAAGCCATCTGCGCGCGAGCGCTACCCTGTGATCTGTCCCGCGACTTGATCCTTAGGGTGATCCATGAACATGAGCGACACACCAAACTGGCACAAGAGCACCCGTAGCGGCAGCAATGGCGGCGACTGCGTCGAGGTCGCCGACAACCTGCCGGGCCGGGTGCTGGTCCGCGACAGCAAGGACCGCACCGGCGGCACCCTCACCTTCGGCCCGACCGCCTGGTCGGCCTTCGTCACCCAGGTCAGCACCCACCGCTGACCACCTCATGCGCTGGCCACCTCCGGCTCGGCCCTCGCCACCCCGGGCAGATCCGGGGGTGTCGCGCGGGAGTGTCGGTCACACAGGCGACAATGATCGAGACTTGATCGGCTCAGAGGGGTTGGCACAGGGGATGGTTGACGACAGGGGCCATGACGTCGCGTCGGGCGACGAATCCAGCACGGCAGCGGTCGCCGGAGCTGGGCCGGAGTCCCTGGCAACGGACGAGACCATCGACTTCATCACCAACAAGCCGGTCCGGCTGCGCGGCAACGAAGAGGTCCGCCAGCGCATCGCCCGAGCCCTGGCCGTGGAGTACGGCATCTCGGTCGACGACATGGCGCGCGACTTCCCGATCCCGGTCGACATCGAGGGGCGACGCCGGCGCATCCGCAAAGCCGATATCGCGGTCTTCACCCCTGGCGCGCCGCAGACCCTGGAGAACCTGCAACGGGTGGTGATCTGCAAACCGGAGCCAAAGGTCAGCCGGGCCGTCACCAAGATCAGGACACATGAGCAGGCCCGGCAGGATCTGGAGGAGCTTGAGGATCTGCTCGGCACGCCGGCCACCCCCAACGCGCAGTACGGCCTGTGGACCAACGGCCTGGACTTCTTCTTCCTGCAGCGGGAAAACACCCGATTCGGTGTTAAATTCCCGGCGCGGGCCGACTGGCCGATCGACGCCGCCAGCTTCGGCGCCACGAGCGGCTCTGCAGCCCGGCTCCGCCGAGGCGAGGCAGCCATGCTCAAGACCGCCTTCCGGCGCTGCCACAACTACGTGCACGGCAACGAAGGGTTGCCCAAGGACGCCGCGTTCTGGCAGTTCCTCTACCTGATCTTCGCCAAGGTGCACGACGAGCGGATCAGCCGCCGACAGCACCGCGCACCCCGGTTCTACGCCCTGCCGGCCGAACCCTTCACCAACGAAGGCCGCGCCGACATCGCCGGGCGCATTCATGAGCTCTTCGACGAGGTGAAGAAGAACTACCCGCTGTTCACCGACCGCGACCAGATCAGCCTTTCGCCGCGTGCGCTCGCCTTCATCGTCGGCGAACTCGCCTCCTACGACCTGGCCGGCACCGACATCGACGTCAAGGGCATGGCGTATCAGGAGTTGGTCGGCATCAACCTGCGCGGCGACCGGGGGCAGTACTTCACCCCGAAGGGCGCCGTGGAGTTGATGGTGCAGATGCTCGACCCCAAGGAGCACGAAACCATCCTCGACCCGGCCTGTGGCACCGGTGGTTTCCTCCGGGAGCCCTTGCGCTACCTGCTCGACCAGTGGCGTGCAGCGGCGGGCACCAAGGGTCTGCCCGACACCGAGGCACAGTTGATCGAGCACCAGGAGCGGCTGGCCCAGTACTCGCGGACGCATCTGTTCGGGGCCGACTTCGACCCATTCCTGGTGCGTGCCTCGCAGATGAGCGTCATGCTCTCCACCGGCGAAGAGGGCAACGTCTTCCACTTGGACTCCCTCGCTTTCCCCGGCGGCCACCTGACCGAACGGCACGCCGCAGCCGAGAAGATCCCGCTGGGCAGCATCGACGTCCTGATGACCAACCCCCCGTTCGGCTCGGACATCAAGATCGAAGACGCGGACATCCTCGACGCGTACCGCGACGGGGTGGCCCAGTCCTGGGCCCGCAACCGGCAGACCGGCCAGGTCGAGGCCGGGCCGGGCCGAGTGTCGGCGATGTCGCCGGAGCAGTTGTTCATCCAACGGGCGGTCGAATGGGTCCGGCCCGGCGGGCGGATCGGCATCGTGCTGCCCAATGGCATCCTGTCCAACCCCGGCCCGGTGGACGAAGGGATCCGCCGCTGGGTGCTGGACAACTGCTGGATCCTGGCCAGCGTCGAGCTGCCGGTGGAGACTTTCATCGTCGACGCCCACGTCAACATCCTCACCTCGGTGCTGCTGCTCAAGAAGAAGACCGACCGGGAGAAGCTGGCAGCCGAGCTGGGCGAGCAGCCCGACTATCCGGTCTTCATGGCGGTGGCGGAGAAGGTCGGGGTGGACCGGCGCGGCAACAAGATCTACAAGTGCCGGCCGGACGGCGTGCCGATCCTGCAGGACACTGTGGAGCGGATCCCGGTCTATCGCAACGGCGGCACCAGCTATCGTGACGTCACCCGCAAGAAGGAGGTCGTCGACAACGACCTGCCGGAGATCGTCCAAGCCTACCGGCGATTTCGCGCGGAGCACCCCGAGCCAGGGGAGCGCACATGATCACCCGGATCGAGGCCTACCACTACCGCTGCTTCGCGCAGCTCAGCATCGACCTGGGCGACTTCCACGTGCTCGCCGGCGCCAACGGTGCCGGCAAGAGCACCCTGCTGGACATCCCGGTGCTGCTCGGTGACCTGCTCGCCCAGCAGCGGGTGGCCGACGCCTTCCTTCGCCCACCGGAGTGGCGCGGCGTGCCCCGGGCGCACACCCTCACCGAGCTGGTGCACCAGGGGCGCGGCGACAGCGTGGCCTTCACCATCGAGGCCGCGTTGCCCGCCGACATCGTCAACACCATGGCCGGCCGCAGCACTGCGGCGATGATGCACCGGATCCCGGATCGTCTGCGGTACGAGCTGCGGCTGCGGATCTTCAACGACGAGTTGCAGGTCGACGAGGAATACCTCTACCTCTTCTCCGCCGTCGACCGGCGGCGCCCGGCGGCGGGCATCGCGATGCAGGGAGCCAACCTGCCCAGGCGCGGCCGGTCCGCCCGCCAAGCCGCCCAGCCGGTCATCCAACGCGGGCCGGGCGAGCCGACCGCGTTCACCGCCGAGACGACCACCCGAGGCCCAAAGGTGCCGGACTTCCGAGTGCCGGCCAGTCAGGTCGCGCTCGCCGCCGTGCCGGCGGACCCGGAGCTGTTCCCGGCGGCGCTCTGGTTCGCCAACCTGCTGCGTGAAGGTGCCGTCTTCTTCGATCCGGACTGGGCCCAGCTGCGCCAGGCCGCCGCGCCCGGTGACCCGCTGCGGGTGCTGCCCTCCGGGCGCAACCTGCCCTGGCTGGTGCTGCACCTGCAACAGGAAGATCCACAAGGGTTCGCCTACTGGATCGATCACCTGCAGACGGCGCTGCCGCAGATCACCGGAGTCACGGCGATCGAGCGTGCCGACGACCACTACGCCTACCTGTCGGTGGAGTACGTCGGCGGCTACCGGGTCACCTCGTCCGGGCTGTCCGAGGGGACCCTGCGGATCCTGTCGCTGTCGCTGCTGCCCTACCTGCCCAGCTCCGCGCGGCCCCGCCTGCTGGTTACCGAGGAGCCGGAGAACGGCATCCACCCACGGGCCATCGAGACCGTGGTGCAGTCACTGGCCGCCCTCACCGACGACCAGGTGTGGATCTCCACCCAGTCGCCGATCGTGCTGGCCAACACCGACCTCGCCAACATCGTGCTCGCCCGGCTCGACGGCGACGGCGCGGTCGAGGTCATCCCCGGCAC
>NZ_SMKJ01000198.1:0-13590 GCF_004348615.1 Micromonospora sp. KC207 | reverse complement strand
GTGCCGTGCACCGTCGCCCGGCCTCTTTCACCCGGCTGGACCTGAAGCTCTCCCCGTACCTGTACGTCCTGCCCTTCTTCGTAATCTTCGCGGTCTTCAGCGCGTACCCGATCATCTACACCGTCTGGATCGCGCTCACCGACCGGTCGCCGCTGAACGCCACGATCAGCTTCGTCGGCCTGGACAACTTCGTCGAGCTGCTGACCAACGACCCGCAGTTCTGGAACGCGGTCGTCAACACGTTCGGCATCTTCCTGCTCTCCACCGTGCCGCAGCTGATGCTGGCACTGGTGCTGGCCAATGCCCTGAACCGGAAGCTGCGGGCGCAGACCTTCTTCCGGATGGCCATCGCGATGCCGATCATCACCTCCACCGCCGTGGTCGCACTGATCTTCTCGATGATCTACGCCAAGGAGTTCGGCCTCGCCAACTGGGCGCTCGACCTGGTCGGCCTCGACCCGATCGACTGGCGGGCGAACCGTTACGCCTCCTGGTTCGCCATCTCCACCATGGTCGACTGGCGGTGGGTCGGCTACAACGCCCTGATCTACCTGGCCGCCATGCAGTCGATCAGCAAGGACATGTACGAGGCGGCGGCGCTGGACGGTGCCTCCCGACTTCGGCAGTTCTGGTCCATCACCATCCCGCAACTCCGCCCGACGATCATCTTCACGCTGATCGTCTCGACCATCGGCGGGCTCCAGCTCTTCACCGAGCCGCTGATGTTCACCAGCGGCTCGGGGGCGCTCTCCGGCGGTTCCGAGGGGCAGTTCCAGACCATCACCATGTACCTGCTCGACGTGATGAACACGCGGTTCCGCTGGGGGTACGCCGGCGCGGTGGCCCTCGTGCTGTTCCTGCTCATCGCGCTGGTGTCGCTGGTGAACTATCTGCTCGCCCGCCGCATCAGTTCCGACAAGTGAGGGTTGCGCCCAGATGACGACCACGACGCTCCGTCCACCTGCGCGCCCGGCCGGGGGGCCGCGGCGCGATGCCCACAAGGCCGACCGGCTCTGGAAGGCGACCCCGCTGACCTGGGTCGGGCTGGTTTTCGGCGTGATCCTCTCGCTGTTCCCGTTCTACTGGATGATCGTCATTGCGTCCCGGACGAACGACGCGGCCAACTCCTGGCCGCCGCCGTTCCTGCCTGGCGGCAAGCTCGGCGAGAACATTCAGCGGGTGCTGGAGAACGGCGACGCCAACATCGTCAAGGGGCTGATGAACTCGTTCCTGGTCTCCGGGACGATCACCATCGCCACCGTCTTCTTCGGCTCCCTGGCCGGTTTCGCCTTCGCCAAGCTGCGTTTCCGTGGCAAGAACGCGATGCTGCTGATCATTCTCGCCTCGATGATGGTCCCGATCCAGCTCGGCGTTCTGCCGCTGTACATCCTGATGGCCAAGCTCGAATGGCTGAACACCATGCCGTCGGTCACGGTGCCGTTCCTCATCGGCGGTTTCGGCATCTTCATGATGCGCCAGTACGCCGAGCAGGCCGTGCCCAACGAGCTGATCGAGGCGGCCCGGGTGGACGGCTGCTCCACCTGGCGCGTCTACTGGCACGTCGTCGTGCCCGCGCTGCGGCCGGCGGCGGCGGTGCTGGGCCTGCTCACCTTCATGGAGCAGTGGAACCAGTTCTTCTGGCCCTTCGTGGTGCTCGCCGACCCTGCCAACCCGACCGTGCAGATCTCGCTGCGCAGCCTCAACACGGCGTACTTCGCCGACAACTCGCAGATCTTCGCGGGCACGCTGGTCGCCACGCTCCCGCTGTTCGTCGTGTTTGTCCTGTTCGGCCGCCAGATCATCGGCGGGATCATGGAAGGTGCCGTCAAGTCGTGAGCGATCCGAGCCGTCCGCCCGCCGTCGGCGTCCTCGACCAGGGCACGGACCTGGCCTTCCCACCCGGCTTCCTGTGGGGTGCCGCGACCGCGGCGTACCAGATCGAGGGCGCGGCCACGGAGGGCGGCCGCACCCGGTCGATCTGGGACACCTTCAGCCACACCGAGGGACGGACCGTCGGCGGGCACACCGGCGACGTGGCCTGCGACCACTTCCACCGGATGCCCGAAGACGTGCGCCTCATGGCGGAGCTGGGCCTGAAGTCCTACCGGTTCTCGGTGTCCTGGCCGCGCGTGCAGCCGGGTGGCTCCGGCGCGGCCAACGCCGAGGGTCTGGACTTCTACCGGCGGCTGGTCGACGAGCTGTTGGGCCACGGCATCGAGCCGTGGCTGACCCTCTACCACTGGGACCTGCCGCAGCCGCTGGAGGACGCCGGCGGCTGGCCGGCCCGGGACACCGCCGGCCGGTTCGCCGACTACACCCAGCTCGTCGCGGACGCGCTCGGCGACCGGGTGCGCTACTGGACCACCCTCAACGAGCCGTGGTGCTCGGCGTTCCTCGGGTACGGCTCCGGCGCGCACGCGCCGGGGCGTACCGACGGGGCGGACGCGGTCCGGGCCGGGCACCACCTGATGCTCGGCCACGGTCTCGCCGTGCAGGCGCTGCGGGCGTCCCGCCCGGCGGCCCAACTCGGCATCACGCTGAACCTCTACCCGGTCACCCCGGCCTCCGACTCGGCGGCCGACGCGAACGCGGCCCGGCGGATCGACGCGCTGGCCAACCGGTTCTTCCTCGACCCGGTGCTGCGCGGTTCGTACCCGACGGACCTCCAGGCGGACCTGGCGTCGGTGACGGACTTCGGGCACGTGCGCGACGGTGACCTGGAGACCATCTCGACGCCGCTCGACCTGGTCGGGATCAACTACTACAGCCGGCACGTGGTCGCCGCCCCCGTCGAGGGGGAGCAGCCGGAGGAGTACTGGCGGGCACCGACCTGCTGGCCGGGCAGCGAGGACGTCCGGTTCGTCACCCGAGGTGTCCCGGTGACCGACATGGACTGGGAGATCGACGCGCCCGGGCTCGTCGAGACCCTGGATCGGGTCCATCGGGAGTACACCGACCTGCCGCTCTACGTGACCGAAAACGGTTCGGCGTTCGTTGATGTCGTGGTCGACGGTCAGGTGGACGACGCCGACCGGTTGGCCTACTTCGACTCGCACCTGCGGTCGGCACACGCGGCGATCGGTGCAGGGGTGCCCCTGCGGGGCTACTTCGCCTGGTCGCTGATGGATAATTTCGAGTGGGCCTGGGGTTACACCAAGCGTTTCGGCATGGTGTACGTCGACTACGACAGCCAGATTCGCATCCCGAAGGCCAGCGCCAGGTGGTACGCCGAGGTGATCCGACGCAACGGTCTGGCCGCAGAATAGGGCACACGGCCAGCCAGTGACGGGTGGACCCGGTGCCCGTCCCCGAACCCGGGGCGCACCGGGTCGCCCATGTCGGAGGAGCAGACGATGACAACGCAGCGCACCCGGTCGCTCGGGCGCCCGACCCTTGACGCGGTCGCCGCGCGCGCCGGCGTCGGGCGCGGCACGGTTTCCCGGGTGGTCAACGGCTCACCCCAGGTGAGCCCGGAGGCCCGGGCCGCCGTGCAACAGGCCATCGCCGAGCTGGGGTACGTGCCGAACCGCGCCGCCCGGGCACTGGTCACCCAGCGGACGGACTCGGTGGCGCTGGTCGTCTCCGAGTCCGGGGACCGGGTCTTCACCGAGCCGTTCTTCGCCGCGATCGTCCGGGGGATCAGCTCGGGGCTGCTGGAGACCCCGATGCAGCTCTGGCTGGCCATGGCCCAGTCGCCGGTCGAGCGGGAACGCGTCGAGCACCACCTGACCAACCAGCACGTCGACGGCGTGCTGCTGCTGTCGCTGCACGACTCCGACCCGCTGCCCACCCTGCTGGAGGAGCGCGGCCTGCCGACCGTGCTCGGCGGCCGGCCGGCCCGGATGCTCCAGCCGGGTGCGCAGCCCGCGTACTACGTCGACGTGGACAACGTCGGCGGTGCCCGGCACGCGGTGGAGTACCTGTTCGCCCGGGGGCGGCGGCGCATTGCGACCATCGCCGGCACCCAGGACATGGGCGCCGGCCTGGCCCGGTTGACCGGCTACCGCGAGGCCGTCCAGGCCACCGGGGCCGGCCTCAACCCCGACCTCATCGCGTACGGCGACTTCAGCGAGGGCAGCGGGGCGGCCTGCATGCGCCGGCTGCTGGAGGTCTGCCCGGACCTCGACGCGGTCTTCGTGGCCTCCGACCTGATGGCCTTCGGCGCGTTGCGGACGCTGCGCGAGGCCGGCCGGCGGGTGCCGGAGGACGTGGCGGTGATCGGCTTCGACGACGCACCGGTGGCCCGGCAGGCCGAGCCGCCGCTGACCACCGTCTTCCAGCCGGTCGAGGAGATGGGCCGGCAGATGGCCCACCTGCTGGTGTCCCGCATCCGGGGCGCGGACATCCCCACCAACCACATCCTCCTCGACACCCACATGGTCCGCCGCGCCTCCGCCTGAGTGTTCTCCCGCGACCGGACGGGGAGGCGCGTTGTCTGATTGGTCCGGCCTGGCGTCATCCGGGAAAGCCCGTGCCGCCAGCCGGTATCTCCGCACCGCACGTCGGCTCCTGAAGGCAAGACCACGCCGGTGCGGGAAGTTCTCCGGGTCGGCGCCACTGTCGATGGGAGACCGCTGTCATGGCAAACCTCGGTAGCCGCGCCCGCCGCGTGGCCCTGGCCCTGTGCGTCGGCCCGGCCCTGGCCGCCCTGCTGGCCACCGGCACCACCCCTGCCGTTGCCGCCCGACCGGCC
Source organism: Micromonospora sp. KC207 (assembly GCF_004348615.1). Lineage (NCBI taxonomy): Bacteria > Bacillati > Actinomycetota > Actinomycetes > Micromonosporales > Micromonosporaceae > Micromonospora > Micromonospora sp. KC207. The sequence goes on along the minus strand of NZ_SMKJ01000198.1, from coordinate 8,897 downwards.
GCGGAACCGGACCGGATCATGACCGTCACCGACGTCTGGATGAAGGATGTCGCTGGCGACGTCGGCCTGCAGCCGCACGCGGGCACCCCGATCTGGGCCAGTCCCGACATCAAGGTCTGCCCGACGTCGGTGGAGTGCGCGACCAGCCAGTTTCCGGTCGCCGGCACGACCAGTCACATCTTCGTCAAGCTGCGCAATCCCGGGCCGTACGGGTCGGGCACCGACAGCGGGGTGCTGCGGTTCTACCGGACGAGTCCGGGCGGCGGTCTGTCCTGGCCGACGGACTGGACCCCGATCACCTCGCGGACCGTCACCGTCGTGCCGGGCGTGACGACTGTGGCGGTCACGTGGACCGCCGTGCCCGGCCCCGGTCACTTCTCCCTGCTGGCCGTCTGGGACTCACCGAACGACCCGTTGCCGTTCCTGACCAGCGACACCGTGACCAACGTCCGGCACAACAACAACATCGCCTGGCGCGACCTGGTGTCGGTCTGACCCCTCACTGGCGCGGCCCGGGGACGACCCGGTGCGCCTGGTCAGGCCCAGCGGCGCAGCTCGCGCTTGGCCAGGGAGGACCGGTGGACCTCGTCCGGGCCGTCGGCGAGGCGCAGGGTACGGGCCTGGGCCCAGAGACCGGCGAGCGGGGTGTCCTGGCTGACGCCCGCGCCGCCGTACCCCTGGATGGCCTTGTCGATCACCCACTCCGCCATCGCCGGGGTGGCGATCTTGATGGCCTGGATCTCGGTGTGCGCGCCCCGGTTGCCGACGGTATCCATCAGCCACGCGGTCTTGAGCACCAGCAGCCGGGCCTGCTCGATCCGGACCCGGGACTCGGCGATCCACTCCCGGACCACGCCCTGCTCGGCGAGGGGACGGCCGAACGCGATCCGCTGGTTGGCCCGGCGGCAGAGCAGTTCCAGGGCCCGCTCGGCCATGCCGACCAGCCGCATGCAGTGATGGATACGCCCCGGGCCGAGGCGGGCCTGCGCGATGGCGAAGCCCGCGCCCTCCGCGCCGACCAGGTTCTCCGCCGGCACCCGGACACCCGTGAAGTCGATCTCCGCGTGGCCGCCGTGTGGGGCGTCGCGGTAGCCGAAGACCGTCATTCCGCGCCGTACGGTCACCCCCGGGGTGTCGCGGGGGACCAGGATCATGCTCTGCTGGCGGTGCCGGTCGGCCCCGGGGTCGGTCTTGCCCATCACGATGAATATCTCGCAGCGGGGGTCCATCGCCCCGGACGACCACCACTTGCGTCCTTCGACGACGTAGGAGTCGCCGTCGCGGACGATCCGGGTGGCGATGTTGGTGGCGTCGGAGGAGGCCACCTCCGGCTCGGTCATGCAGAACGCGGACCGGATCTCCCCCTCCAGCAGCGGCTTGAGCCACCGGTCCCGCTGCGCCTCCGAGCCGAACTCGGCGAGCAGTTCCATGTTGCCGGTGTCCGGGGCGGCGCAGTTGACCGCCTCCGGGGCCAGGTGCGGGCTGCGCCCGGTCAGCTCCGCCAGCGGCGCGTACTGGAGGTTGGTCAGCCCGGCGCCGTAGCGGGTGTCGGGGAGGAACAGGTTCCACAGGCCGCGCCGGCGTGCCTCGGCCTTCAGCTCCTCCAGCACGGGCGAACGGGACCAGGGGTCGCCGGCCGCCGCGATCTGCTCGGCGTGCACCGCTTCCGCCGGGTACACGCACTCCTCCAGGAAGGTGCCGAGCCGAGCGCGCAGCTTCTCGGTACGGGCGTCGAACTGGAAGTCCATCACTTCTCCCTGACTGCGCGCAGACCGTGCTCGACCAGCGGTGCGACCATGTCGCCGATCCGGTCGAAGCCCCCGCCGAGCGTCTGCCCGAGGGTGTGCCGGTAGTGGATCCCCTCGCAGATCACCGCGAGCTTGAAGCAGCCCAGGGCGACGTGCCAGTGCAGCGGCCCGACGTCGGCGTCGGCGCGGCGGGCGTACCGCTCGATCAGCTCGCCGCCGGTGGGGAAGCCGGCGCGCGGGCCGAGCCCGTCGGCGACCGGATTGCCGGCGGCGGCCTCGCTGTCGCCGAGCACGTCCCAGTACGTCAGCAGGAGCCCGAGGTCGGCCAGCGGATCGCCGAGGGTGGCCATCTCCCAGTCCAGCACGGCCCGCACCGACACCGCGCCCGGCCCGGCCGCGGCGGTCGTCCCCTCGACGGCGGCCCCGTCGGCCCCGGCGGCTGTTGTCCCGGCGGCGGTGGCGGTCGTGGTGGCCCCGGTCGCCGGGGCGGCCCCGGTGGCCGTGGTCGTGTCGACCGTGGCGAGCAGGTTGTCCAGCCGGTAGTCGCCGTGCACGATCCGCCCGGCGTTCGCCCCCTCGGGCACCGAGCCGGCGAGCGCGTCGCGCAACTCGTCGACCCCGGGCAGCCGGCGGCTGCGGGACTGGTCGAGCTGGCGGGCCCAGCGCCGGACCTGCCGGCCGAGGAAACCCTCGGGGCGGCCGAAGTCGGCCAGCCCGACGGCGGCCGGGTCGACCGCGTGCAGGTCGGCGAGGGTGTCCACCATCGTCATGGTCAGGTCGCGGCGCTGCCCGGCGGTCAGCGCGTCGGTCTGCGACCGGCTGCGGAACACCTCCCCGTCGACCTTTTCCATCAGGTAGAACGGCGCGCCGATCACGCCGGTGTCCGTGCAGAGCAGCAGCGCCGCCGGGACCGGGACGGCGGTGGGGGCGAGCGCCGAGATGATCCGGTGCTCCCGGGCCATGTCGTGCGCGGTGGCGAGCACGTGACCCAGCGGCGGCCGGCGCAACACCACCTCCCGCCCGGTTGCCTGTCCGTCCGTCCGCGCGCCTGCCTGTCCGTCCGCCCGCTCGGTTGCGTGCTCGCCGCAGCGGAGCAGGTATGTCAGGTTGGACTTGCCGCCGGCGATGAGCCGGGCCCGCAGCGGCGCGGCGGCCAGCTCGGGGCGGTGCACGGCCAGGTAGGCGGCGAGCCGATCGAGATCCAGACCTTCCGGGGCACCCGCGCCCGCACCGGAGCCGGTGCGCGAATCGACGACGGCCGGATCGGTCATCCGACTAGTTGATGGCAGCTCAGCCCCCTTGTCAAGGCGGGATTTTCCCCCGAGACATGGCACGGCAACAGGGGCGAAATGGTCAACCGGCAGGCTGGTGCCCAGCCTGCCGGCCGCCCCTGCGCCGGCCCGCCGAGCGGAGGGACGATCATGTTGCTGAGAGTTCGGGTGACCCTACCGGACCGCCCCGGCACCCTCGGCCAGGTGGCCCGCACCCTCGGCGTCTCCGGTGCCGACATCGTCCAGGTCGTCGTCCTGGAACGGCTCGGCGGGCGGGCGGTCGACGACTTCACCGTGGTGTGGCCGGGCGCCTCCCGGGTCGAGCGGCTGCTGGCCGGCCTGGCCGCCATCCCCGGCGTACGGGTGGACGGCGTCTGGCGGGCGATCGGCGCGCCGACCACCACCGGGCAGGACGCCGAGCTGCTGGCCCAGGTCGCGGGCAACCCGGCCGACGGGCTGGCCACCCTGGTCGACGCGGTGCCGGGGCTGCTCGCGGCGGACTGGTCGGTGGCGGCGGTGGTCCCGCTGGACTGGGCCTCACGCACCGGCGGCGGGGGTGGGGACGCCACCGTGGCGCACGCGAGCTGGCGGGTGCCCGTCCCGGCGCAGCTGCCCGAGATCACCCCGCTGCGGGCCCGCGCGATGACCGCCGTCGACGGCACCCACTACGCCATCGCGCCGTTCGGCCGGGCCGGGCTGGTGCTGGTGGTGGCGCGCGACCACACTGAGACGCTGAGCCCCGCCGCCTTCCACTCCACCGAGGTGGACCGGCTCGCCCAGCTGGTCCGGGCCAGCGCGGTCATCCTCGGTGACCGGCTGGACCTGGTGGGCACCCCGCCAGTGGTGGCCGGCGGGTGAGATTGTCGGGCCTCGGTGCGGGGCCCGTCGGCCGGAGCTGGGTCCCGATGCGGGGCCCGCGCCGGCGGCACCAGTACGGACCCGGCCGATGCGGCCGGGTCCGTACTGTCGTCCTGTCCCACGTCGCACTGTCGTCCCGTTCCACGTCGCCGACCAGGCGTGGCATGGGTCACCACCTGTGGCAATGCTCATGCGCGCGGGTTCCGTGACGTCACCCCCGGGCAACGGGCCGGCAACAGCCGACCGGCATCGTCGTAGGCGGGCGAAGGGAGACAACCATGGCGCTCTGGCGGATCCGAGCCACCGTGGACGACCGGCCGGGCTACCTGTCGGTGCTCACGGCGAGCCTCGCGTTGCGTGGGGTCAACATCCTCACCGTGCAGGTGCACACCACCGAGGTCGGCGCGGTCGACGATTTCCTCGTCGACGCGCCGGACACGCTCGACGAGGCGGGGCTGATCGCCGCCGTGGAGCGGGGCCGGGGCCGCGACTGCTGGGTGGCGCGTAGCGAGGCGCGTGGCCTCGCCGACCAGCCCACCCGGGTGCTCGGCCTGGCCACCCGGCTGGTCCGTGACCCCGACTTGGCGGGGGAGGCGCTGCGGACGCTGCTCGGGGCCGACGAGGTGACCTGGCGGCCTGCGGCCGTCGCGGGCGGCGTCACCGGCACGACGATGGTCTTGCCCGACCCCACCGGCGGGTCGTACGAGCTGAGCCGGGCCGCGCCGAGCTTCACCCCGGCGGAGTACGCCCGGGCCCAGGCACTTGCCGAACTGGCGGCGACCGCGAGCCGGCGGCCCGCCGACCAGGTCACCCTGCTCCTGCCCGACGGCGCGGAGGCGGTCGTCCGGCCCGCCACCGCCGACGACCTGACCGGCGTGCTGGAGCTGCATGAGGGCTGCTCGGCGCGGACTCTGCAACGCCGCTACCTCGGCGGGGCGGCACCGCCCGCGCCGGCCCGGCTGCGCCGGCTGGTGGAGCCGGCTCAGGGCCTGACCCTCATCGCGACGACGACCGGTTCCGGCGGGGCGGCGGAGCCGGTCGTCGTCGCGATGGCGAGCCTGCTCACCGAAGGCGACGAGGCCGAGGTGGCGCTGCTGGTGCGGGACGACTGGCAGCGGCGGGGGATCGGCACGGCCCTGCTGCGCCGGCTGATGGGGCACGCCGAGCGGGTCGGCCTCGCGGCCCTGGTGCTGCACGTCCAGGCGGAGAACACTCCGATGCTGCGTACCCTGCACCGGCTCGCCCGGCCGACGGCGACCGAGCGGGACGGTTCCCTGGTCACCGTCAGCGTGCCGGTGACCGCCGCCGCCGTGGCCGGGGTGGTGCTGGCCCAAAGCCGCCACCGCTGACGGCGCATCCGTTCACTGGCCCGGTCCCGGCCGCGTCCCTCGGTGAGGTCCCGGCGCCCGGCCGATCTGATCAGCGGGTACGCGACCGGCCGCTGACGCAGAATCGGTTGCCCTCGGTGTCGACGAGCACGACGTACGTGGAAGCACCCGGTTCGAGCCGTGCAGGGTAGTGCGGCCAGTCCACCCGCCGGGCACCGAGCCCGACGAGGCGTTCCACCTCGTCCTCAAGGTCGCGGCCCCCGGCGTTCAGGTCCAGGTGCACCCGGGGGTACGGCTCAACCGGGCTCCCGCTGAGGTCCATCGCCAGCGCCGTGCCGGGCACCCCGGGCGGCGGTACGAGCACGATCCAGTCGTCGCCCGGTTAGCGTGGCGGCCGACGCACGTAGCCCAGGGGCAGCCCAGAACCGGCCCGCCCGCTCGCAGTCGGACACTCCCAGCGAAACCTGCGCGATCCTGTCACCCGGTGACCGTACTGCCGCACGGGATGTTAAGAAGGGCCCCCTGCTCTACCGAAAGCGTTAACAGGGGGCCCTTCCTTGCACCTAGCCCGTGAAGGTGATGCGGTCCCGGCGACGCCGCAGCGTCATCAGGGCGACGCCGCCGCCGATCAGCGCGACGCCGGTGAGCGCCATGCCGGTGACGGCCACGCCGGTCAGCGGCAGGTCCCCGCCACCGGTACCGCCGGAGGGGGAGGCGGAGGTCGTCGGCGAGGCCGAGTCCGACGGGGTGGGCGACTCGGACGCCGACGGGGTCTCGGACGGCTGCGGGGTCTCGGACGGTTGCGGGGACTCCGACGGTTGCGGGGACTCCGACGGTTGCGGCGACTCCGAGACCGGCGGCGTCGGGGTCGGCGTCGGGGTCGGGGTTTCGCCCTCGCAGGCGTGGCTCACGTTGAAGACGGTCCCGGTCCCGCTGATCGTGGCGGACCCGTCCACCAGCGTCCACCCGGCCGGGGTGAAGAGGTAGGCGTGGATCTGCCGGGGGTTGTTGCCGCCGGTGGAGTAGAAGAAGTCCGGGTATGCGTCCGAGCTGTCCGGGATGTTCACCGTGACGTCGTCGGTGCCGTCGGAGAAGGTGAGCTTCAGCGTCTCGAAGTCGCCGTTCGCCCTGCCGGGCAGCACGAAGTGCCAGCCGTCGTGGTCGTCCGGCAGGTTCGCGAAGCGCTCGTCGTCGCACTTCTGCTCGAAGAAGGACGCCGTCTTGTCCTTGTGGGCCGGCCTCAGGCCGATGGTGGCCGACGCCCACGCCGGGGTGGCGAGGGCGAGGCAGGCCGTGGCGGCGGTCGCGGTGAGGACCGCGCGCGTCACGCGCCGACGCTGTGACATGAGGTTTCCTCCGAAGGAGAGCCGAGGGGACGTCACATGATCGCTGCACCGGGCCCTGCCGGGGGATCGGACGAACAGCCTGAGCTGGGAAGAATCCGTGTCTAACCCTCCTTCGGGGAGGGGAATGTCGTTATCGGGCGGCGTGTCGGCGTAACGCTTTCAGCCCTCGCGACGCACGAGCCTCGTGGCACGGGGGTCTTCCCAAGTGTGCAATCCGCTGGATACATTGTCGAGCATCCATGGGAGCGCTCCCGCGCCTCCTCGGAGACCCCCACCACCCGCCCCCGGCGGCCCCGACCCAGCCGACGCCGTCCCGCGTCCGGTCGGGGCCGCCGGGCGCCAGCCGTCAGGAGTTCGCAGATGCGTCACCCGAACCGGCCGTCCCGGTCGCCGCGCGGCCGACCCTGGCTGCGCCGCCTGCTCGCCGCCGGCGCCGCCCTGGCCAGCGGCCTCGCCGTGGGCGTCGTCGCCCCGCAGGCCGCGCCCGTCGCCGCCGCGCCCGCCTTCAACTACGCCGAGGCGTTGCAGAAGTCGCTGTTCTTCTACGAGGCCCAGCAGTCAGGGAAGAAGCCGACCTGGAACCGGGTTTCCTGGCGCGGGGACTCGGCGCTCACCGACGGCTCCGACGTCGGGGTGGACCTCGCCGGCGGCTGGTACGACGCCGGCGACCACGTGAAGTTCGGCTTCCCGATGGCGTTCAGCGCCACCATGCTCGCCTGGGGGGCGGTCGAGTACCGCGACGGGTACGTCGCCTCCGGGCAGCTCACCCACCTGCTCAACAACCTGCGCTTCGTCAACGACTACTTCGTCAAGGCGCACCCCGCGCCGAACGTCCTCTACGGACAGGTCGGCAACGGCGACGACGACCACAAGTGGTGGGGCCCGGCCGAGGTGATGCCGATGGCGCGGCCCGCGTACAAGATCGACTCAAGCTGCGGCGGCGCGGACCTCGCGGGGGAGACGGCGGCGGCGATGGCCGCGTCGTCGATGGTGTTCCGGCCCACCGACGCCGCCTACGCCGACAAGCTGCTCACCCACGCCAAGCAGCTCTACACGTTCGCCGACACGGTGCGCAAGAGCTACCACGAGTGCATCACCGACGCGACGAAATTCTACAAGTCGTGGAGCGGATGGCAGGACGAGCTGGTCTGGGGCGCGATCTGGCTGTACCGGGCCACCGGCGACGCGAGCTACCTCGCCAAGGCCGAGAGCGAGTACGACAAGCTCGGCACCGAGCCGCAGTCCACCACCCGCTCCTACAAGTGGACGATCGCCTGGGACAACAAGCAGTTCGGCGCGTACGTGCTGCTGGCCAACCTGACCGGTAAGCAGAAGTACGTCGACGACGCCAACCGGTGGCTGGACTACTGGACCGTGGGTGTCAACGGGCAACGGGTGCCGTACTCGCCCGGCGGAATGGCGGTGCTCGACTCCTGGGGCGCGCTGCGTTACGCCTCCAACACCGCGTTCGCCGCGCTGGTCTACAGCGACAAGACCGCCGACGCGACCCGCAAGACCCGCTACCACGACTTCGCCGTCCGGCAGATCAACTACGCGCTCGGCGACAACCCCCGCAAGTCCAGCTACCAGATCGGGTTCGGGGCCAACGCGCCGCGCAACCCGCACCACCGCACGGCGCACGGCTCCTGGTGGGACAGCCAGACGGTGCCCACCGAGACCCGGCATGTGCTCTTCGGCGCGCTCGTCGGCGGCCCGTCCTCGGCCAACGACGCGTACACCGACAGCCGGTCCGACTACGTGATGAACGAGGTCGCCACCGACTACAACGCCGGCTTCACCTCCGCGCTGGCCCGGCTCTCCTCCGAGTACGGCGGCACCCCGCTCGCCGGCTTCCCGGGCATCGAGAAGCCGGACATCGACGAGCTGACCGTGGAGACCACGGTGATGCAGGCCGAGCCCCGGGCCACCGGGCTCAAGGCGATCGTCTACAACAAGTCGGCGTTCCCGGCCCGCGCGCTGACCAACGGGAAGTTCCGCTACTACTTCCGCCCCGAGGGCAGCACCACCGTCCAGGTCACCCCCGGTTACACCCAGGGCTGCCCGTCGCCGTCGGCGGCCAAGCAGCTCAGCGGCGACATCTGGTACGTCGAGGTCGACTGCACCGGGCACACCATCGCCCCGGCCGGACAGTCGCAGCACCGGATGGAGGTGCAGTTCAAGATCGGCGTGCCGGAGGGCGGCACCTGGGACCCGACCAACGACCCGTCGTACCAGGCCACGGCCGGGCCGAACAAGAAGGTGACGCTGTACGCCGGCAGCACCCTCGTCTGGGGTACGGAGCCGACCTCGACCCCCTCGGACACCACCCCGCCCACCGTCCCCGGC
>NZ_SMKJ01000197.1:0-13610 GCF_004348615.1 Micromonospora sp. KC207 | reverse complement strand
GACCAGCCCCGACCCAACAACCCGGAGGAACCCAGGAGACCACGCCCACCGGCGCGACAGCCGGCCCACCACCACACCCACCCACGATCACCATCGATCAACACCGATGAAATCAGGCGGGTCACACCAACCCGTCAGCCCCACGAATGATCGAGGCTATGCGTTCTACAACGGGTCTCGCCTACTCGGCGTAGGTGTTCATGAGAACCGGCGCCCTTGTGGATCACGGAAAGTCCGGTGTGGGCCATCAGCAGCAGGTCGAGCCACTCTCCGTAGAAGCTGATCAAACCGCTGGCGTCCCGGCAGTAAACGGATCTGCCGAGTTATGGCGAGATTCTCCGGGTCAGTCGGCCGCGACTGCGGTCTTGGTGCTGCCGCCGTGTTCGGTGATCCGCGGCCGGATGTGTGCCTTGACGGCGCTGCGGCTGAAGGCTGGGTCGGTCGCCTTGCCTGACCAGATGTAGGCCTCTCCTCGTCCCAGCGCTGCCATCTTGGCCGGCGTTAGATCGGCGAGAGCGGCGTTGGCCTTCTGCAGATGCTTCAACCAGGCTGGAGAGGTGAACCGGTGCAAGATGAGTTGGTTGGAGAGCTCGATGAGGGCTATCGGCACTGATGCTGGTTCCTGGCTCGCCACCAGGATGCTCATCCCCTTGTGTCGCATCTCTCGCACGCTCTCGATCAGCCCGGCGGCGAGATCCGGGCTGTCGATGAACTTGTGTGCCTCGTCGAAGACGACGAGTTTGTTGAACCGACGCCCGGCGCTGGTGGCTTCCGAGAACAGCTCCATGAGTACGACGAACAGGCCGAGAGCCTCGTCCTTCTCAATCAGTTCGTCTCGAAGATCCACAATGATTACCCGACCGGGGCGGACCAGGTCCTGGATGCGGGCCGTGTCGTCGATGTAGTCGGCGGCGAGGTCCAGACGCTGGTGGGCCAGTTGTTTGATGGGATCCGACAACGACGATTGGTCGACCCCGGCGCGCAGAGCGTCGATGGACAGGTTGTTGCGGTGCGCCTTCATGATCCGGCCGAGTTGGCGGATGTAGGTGGACTGGTTGCCGACCGCTCCCATCAAAAAACGCCAGTGTGCGGCCCGTAGCTCCGTCGAGCTGAATTTGAGTGCCCGCAGCTCGATGCCGGGATATTCGTTCCGGCGTTGCTCCAGTTGGTCTTCGGGGACCAGCATCAGCACATCGTCGAGCCCGGCCGGCGCTACGCCGTAGCGGTCCCGCAGACGTTGGACCTGCGTCGCGTCGGAGTTGGGGGCGACCAGGCTGGTGAACTCAGGTACGTAGCTCAGGATCGGACTGTAGTGGAAGATGATGGTGGCCAGCGGCTGCGGCAGCCGGTTGACCGGTGGCGTGGCGAGGGAAGCAGCTTCGACGATGGTGCCCAGCGTGTAGCTCTTCCCAGCGCCCTGCACGCCGAACAGGCTGATGGTGTGGGTCTCGTTTAGGTCGAGAGCAATATGCCGCCCGCCGTACTCGCCGATGATGCCGTACTGGGGGGACGGACCGGCTGCGCCGATGTAGATGTCAGGCTGAACCGATGGAGCCGGTGGGTCGGGCACCGGCTGTTCTGACCGGTCTGTCGACTCCAGCAGTTCCGCTGGTCCGGTGGATTCCACCGGCTCCGGCCCAGTTGGCGTTGCATCGGTGATCGCATCGTCTCGGTCGTTTGGGGTCTCGGGGGCGCGGTCGCTCGGTGGCCGACCCTGCGGCACGACATGGTCGCGGGCAGGTGCCCGGAACGCGGCCTGTGGCAGATGTGCGACGGTGGACTGACGTGTTCCGAAGGTCCCCTCTGAGTGGGTGTCGGTCGGCGAAGCCGCCGCCAGAACCGGATCGGTGGCGATGCCGCCGAGTAGTTCGCTGATGACGTCGCGGCCGACGCGGTGAAACTCGACCTCGCCCTCGTCGTCTTGGTCAGTTCCGCTGCCCCGCAGGTCGAAGATGAGTCCGGTCTGGGTGAAGCTCAGCTGATATCCCCAGTCGAGGTGATCCAACATCCAGTGAGCTTCTTCCGCGATCTCACTGGCACCATCGATGATGCCGTGGCGGACCGCCCGGCCGAGATAGAAGCGCAACAACGCGGCGAGCTCCGCGTTGCGGCTCGCCCGGTCAGGACGATCGGGCTGGTAGTACGCGGGGTCGAAGCCCTCGGCGAGCACGTCTCTGCTGCGGCTGAGCTGCTCGGTGATCTCGTTTCGGACCTTCTGCAGGTCCGCGATGCTGGTCAGCGTGCTGTGACACTTCACTTCGACGAGCCGGCAGGTGATGGCGCGTCGCTGCGCGTCGAGACTGAAGAGGGCAAGGTCGGTGCGTCGAAGTCCGACGCTTTCGGCGACCTCGTCGGCTCTGCGGCGAGCGTCGCGGTATAGCTCCAGGTGGGAGTCGAGGGGGACGAGGATCTGGTCGCCCAGGACTGCCTGGTGCGACAGGTAGAGCCGGGCGAGCGCCAAGCCCAGGACTTCGGTCCGCTGGTTCGGTGCGGTGGACGCGATCTTGAAGGCCAGCCTGCCGGACAGTAGCCGAAGCTGGTCGAAGAAGGTCCCAGCGTGTCTGCGGTCGACCTGGAATCCGTGCTGATCCAGCATTGGACGCAGCAAGGAGCGCAGCTCGTCGACAGACCTGGAGCTGACCACCAGTTGGTGGCCGAGGCCGTCTGGTCCGGTGCTGGCGAAGTCGATGATGTAGTCGGGGCGGCGGGAACTTCCTGGGCTGTCGAAGTACTCGACGCCCAAGGTCCGGTCCACGGTGATGACCCAGTCGCTGCAGCGGTGTGCCTGATGTAGCAGGCTGGCGTCGGCGGCGGTCAGGTTCAGCGTTATCCGTGGCACCAGCCCGGTTCCTGCTTCGCCGGTGGCAACCGTCGCTGTGGCGACCGAGATCGCCTGGGGAAGTGCGGTGAGCAGGTCGGAGTATTCCTCGGACCCTGGAATGTCCCGGCCAGGGCCGTGCCGGGGCTGCTTGTGCCAGGCCACGATGCCGTCGGTGGTGTCGACGTAGTCGACGGTCAACTCCTGGACCAGCCCGTGCACCGGTGCTGTCGAGTCGGGGCGGGCCGGACCGACACCGAGATCTTCGCCGCTGAAGGCATCGAAAAGCAGCGTGAGGTGTGCCGTGTGCCGGCTTGTCGCCGAGCGGAAGTCGTCGAGCGGCAGCACCGCGACGGCGAGTTTGGGCGCCAACCCGGCGCTTGTCGGTGTGTAGAACGTCTCCGCCTCGGCGGTGGTGCTCCACTCGCCGCTGAGCAGTTGAGCGAGCGCCACACCGGTGCCGGTCTGCTGCGGGTCTGCCGCGAACAGTCGCAGGTCGTACGAGAGATGCCGAAGGTTCTTGCGGCGTTCCAGCTCGATGAGGGTGTCCGCCAGCTGCTCCGCGCGCCCCGGGTTGACCACGCACAGGACCAGGGTGGCGACGTAGGGGTGCATCCGGACGTAGCGCTCGATCCGGTCAGCGAGTTGTCCGGCGGTGACCGTCAGGGCCGCGCTCGGACTGTCCGGCACGCCGAGCGCCGATGCCACGTCGGCCAACAGGGTCTGCGGGTCGCCCGTTTCCGCCGGTAGGTAGACCCCCCAGTGGGTGGCGAAATCGACGGTAGCGGCGCTGAGCCGGCGGTCGGTGCCGACGGCGGTCAGCGGGAAACCGGTCGGTGCCAGGGCGAACAACCGCTCGGCCGCCGCCCGTACCCGGTCCTTGTCACCCGCCGCTACCGCGTGCACGAGCGGGGCGACGGACGAGGCTTCCGCGAGCCAGTGTTGCCCAAGCCGGGCCCAGGTGACCATCCACAGCAGGCGTAGTGGGTGGGTGGGGGCGACCAGGGTGAGCTGGTGCAGGTTGCCCCGGATGTCCTGGTGCTCCACCACGACGGTGTCGATCTGCAACAACGTCGTCAGTTGCCGCGTCAGCTCGGCGTCAGCGATCCGCCCGGTGCTGTGCAGCGATCCGTTGAGCAGCTCGGTGTATGCCTCCGCGTAGGCGAGTACGGCGGTGTCGATCCGGCTTAGATCACGGCCGGCGACGACCATGCCATCGTCGCCACTGATCGCGGTCAGGACGGCGGCCCGGGTGGCGAGGAACGTGTCGAGCCGTTCCGAGGCAGCCAACGGTGGGTGCTGATGCTCGACCTCGACAAGGCGGGGCGATTGCCCGGCCGCTGTGCTCAACTGACGGCCGGCGAGCCGGGTGGGCTCGGCCAGGATCTGCCGTTCCAGCTCGGCGAGGATCGGAGCGAGCGGCACCTGCGCGGTGCCATGCCCGCCGAAATCGGCCTCGACGATGGTGCGGGCCGGATCCTTCCATGACGTCTGCTGGCAGCTGACCTCCTGCCAGTCCCGCCCGTCCGCCGACGCCTCGAACGCCAGCCGGAGCAGCTCCTGGGTCACTCCGGCGGTCCGGCGGTTGTTGGGTTGGCTGGGCGGCTCGTCGAGGTCGTTCTCGGCGACCACGTAGAACCGGTGACTCTCGTTGTCAGGGTGGCTGGCCGGAAGCTCGGATTCCGGCTGGTCGCGGCGGCTCGCGTGCTGGGACGTCTCGACCGGCAGCGGCACGCCCGCGCTGTCCATCGGCGTGACCCGGATGTAGTGCCAGCCGTGGTCGAGCCGGGCGGGGCGCAGCCGCTTCAGCATCGCCTTGTACGTCTGCCGTCGGTTGGTGCCGACCTTGACGGTGGTGTGTATTCCAGTCGGGCCGGACTCCTCGGACATCAGTTGGACGGAGAAACTGGTCAGGCCACGGACCTGTCGGGCGTCCGGGGTCACCCCGAAGACCACGGGCAGCTGGTTGTGGCCGGATGTGCCGCCTGGCAGGTAAGCCTGGCCGGTGATGCTGCCCAGGACCGGGTGGTGGCGGTGCTCAGGTCGCCCGCCGGCGCGCGGCAGGGGCAGCTCGTCGATGGTGATGCGTACGGCCGATGCGATCCGGTCCTCCGGCAGCGGCCAGCGGTGAAACGACAGTCCCCAGTTGGCGCGGTCGACGACGATCCGGCGGGTCCAGTCCAGGGAGGTGTCCCGGACGGCGTCGGTCAGAAACTCGGCCACCTTGGTGCGGAACGCGGCATCGGTGAGCCGCAGGTCCACGACGCGTTGCCGGACCGACCGGTCGGCACGGTTGAGCGCCTGGATGGTCCGGGCGTTGCGGGTGGCCCGGGTTCGCACCTGGGCGGGGTCGGCGAACAGCTCGAAGTCGGGGATGAGCCCGAGCTCGAACAGCGCGCCGCCAGCGGCCTGCGGGTCCCGATCGTTGTGTTCGACGGTGAGCAGGAACCGGGCCCGCTGCAGCGAGCCGGCGACGACCCCGTACGGCTCGGTTGCCTGCTCGTCGAGCACGCCGAACAGTTCGCCGATCGCCGTGCGCAGCTCGTCGGGCAGAGCGGCTTGTAGTCGGGTGACGAGTTCCTGGTAGACGTCACCGGGTTCACTTTGCTCGAAGGTGGCGACCCCGAAGGAGTCTTCGGCGCTGGCGTGCGTGCCGGGTGGGATGAACACGAGCAGCGGTGGGCGCTGGCGGCCGTCGGCGTCGGGGTTGCGCAGCTCGACGAGCTTGGTGCCGCTGATCGCCACATCGTCGGACACCTGGGGCGGTTGTCCGAGGACGTGGATCTGGGCGGCGGCGCCGGTCGCGGCGCGTAGCCGGCGGCACAGCTGGGCGGCCAGCGGCGCGCCGAGGTCGCTCACCCGGACACAGTGCCCCGGTGCGCGGGCGGCGAGCAGCGCGGCGAACCGGGGCACCAGGACCCGTTCGAGGGCTTCGTCGAGGTCGGTGTCGGTGACTTCGCGCAGTCCGGTGCTCATCGTGGCGCTCCGTCGGGCCCGAGGCGATAACGCGGGGTGATGGTCTGGGTGAGGTAGGCATCGGAGAGGTCGGTGTAGAAACCGATCTCCCGCAACCGGGCGACGAACGCGGCCCGGTTCTCCCGAAGCGCCCGGTGGTCGATGATGCTGGGCTGGCCAAAGCCGTCCCCTGGCGGAAGCTCGTCGATGTAGAGCCCATACCGGTCGCGTAGCACCGCGAGGAATTCGTCGACTCGGATCGCGGCGGTCCGCAGCGCCCCGGCGCCGTCGGGGCGCAGCAGGGCCAACTGGAGGAGCACTTCGAGTAGTCGGCTGTCGAGCACGAAGCGGCGCTGTCCGCGACGCGGCTGGGTGAGCATCGCGCCAGGACGGTGTTTGAGCAGCAGGCTGTCGAGGCAGTCGGTCAGGTAGCCACGGTGGAACTTGATTCGGTACGCGGTGATGATCTCGATGTAGGTGGCGAACGGGTCGAGCTTCAGCTGCAGCAGGTCGGCGATCTGCGGGTCGAGGCCGTTGTCCTCGCCGGATGCCGCCTCCACGACCCGGGCCAGCCGGGCTTCGGCGAACCGGCCCCGGTCGGCCTTGTGCGCCGGGCCCAGCAACGACAACAGCTGCTCGACGAGGAACATGTCACCGGCCGGCTTGCGAAGCTTGCCGATCTTCACCAGGTGCCAGCCGAAGTCGTCGAGCTTCTTCACGGTGAAGGTCGCCTGCACGAACGCCGGGATTCGGTCGTACCAGACCTGGGCGCTCGTTTCGGCCAGCCGGGCGGCGGCTGTGCCGGGCACGCCCGCGACGTCGAGGAAAAATCCGCCACCGAATCCGACGCGGTCGCCGGCTGTCCAGATCGGCAACGTCTTCATGATCCGGAAGTGGTACCGCGCCAGGTGGAAGGCGAACAGGATCTTCAGGTGGTCGACCAGCACCGACCGGGGGACGACCCCTCGGTGATAGAGCAGGCGGGTGACGTCCTGGGTGAGGAGCTCGGCGGCGGCGGTGTCCAGCGGTGGGTAGATCTTGCGAACCCGGCTCCGATCCTCCCGGTCGGTGACGGCCCTCTTGGCGGCCTCGCAGAGGTTGATCAGGGTCTGGGTCTCGACGTCGATCTCGGTGGCGTCGCCGACGCCACCGACGCGCTGGTCGACGCCGGCGAAGAAGAAGTCTTTCAGCAGTCTCAGTACGGTTTCACGAGACTTGGAGCCGTGGTGGAGCATCCAGTAAAGCTGTTCGTCGGCACCGTAGGGCCGGGATCGGCGCCCCACCCGGAAGCGGTAGGTGAAGCCATGCAGTGGCCGCAGCCCGGCGACGGCCTGGCCGGGTTTGCCCCGGTTGACCAGGTCGAGTAGGTGGGTTTCCAGCCAGCGGGCGGTGACGTCCGGGTCGAAGCCAACGAACCAGTCAGGAGACTCCGCGATCTGTTCGACGAAGGCGTCGACGCTCAGATCCGCCCCCGAGCCGACTATGACGCTCGGCGAGCCCTTCCACCGCAGCCGGGGCAGCAGGGCGGTGAGCACCCGGTCCATGTCGAGCTGTTTGTAGTCGAGGTAGCTGACCGCCGGGTGGCGGAACTCCTTGTCATCCTTGTGTAACCCCACTACGACTCCTCCCGCGGGGCCACCGGCTCCATCCGGACCTGCCCAGCTGGCTCCCGCAGCACCCGCCACAGCTCCCGCCCGGTTACGGTGAGGAGCAGTTCCTGGTACGGGGCGGCGGACAGCTCGTGCTTGAAGATGGTCAGGCCGAGATGCAGCCCTTGGCGTTCGGCGATGCCGGGCAGGTAGCCGTCCCGCAGCCGGGTGAGCAGCTCGAACAGGTCGAGCCGGATCCGCAGCGCGGCGTGCCGGTCGGCTGCGCCCCGGTAGCCCAGCACCAGCTCCTGGGCACCACCCTCCAGGTAGGGCGACTGCGGCGCACCGTCCGCGCGCAACGACAGCTGCCCGGCGGGGAACAGCCGGTAGCTGCGGATCCTGCCGTCGGGCACCGCTCGGACCTGCAACGCCAACGCGTCGGCGATCCGGGCCGCGTCTCCAAGTCCTTCGCCGCGGTTCAGTGCGCCGATGAGCTCCGGCAGCCGCGACGGCAGCTCGTCCGGGCGGGCCAGCAGGTTCAGGAAGTCCGATGCCGAGCGGTACGGCAGCATCCGTCGCGACCGTTCGTCGTCAACGCACTCGAAGTAAAACCGGCGACGGGCGGCGGCGAGGTAGCGGCGGTGCGCCTGGCCGGTGGCCGAGCTCAGCGCCGTGCCGCGTGGCAGCTCGTCTACCAGGCGTTGCAGCATCTGCAGGTCGTATTCGCCGCGCCGGTCGACCGTCATCAGGGCACGGCCGGCGTCCGGTCCGACGTAGTCGAGCCGGCGGTCCAGGCCCGGGTCGGCGACCGCAGCGACATCCACCTGAGTCAGCAGGTTCAGTAGCCGGTCGGCACCACCGGCCGGCCCGGCCCAGCTGTTGAAGTAGAAGCCGTCGAGCACTTCGGTGAGCTGGTCGCTGGCGTACAGCTCGTGGATGTCCGCGCAGTCGCGACCGGAGGTGAGCATGAAGGCCAGCGCCGACTGCACGTCGCGGACGGTGATGTGCGCGATGCCCCGCAGCTCGGTCAGGCGGTAGAGCATCCGAAGCCGTGCGGTGATCTTCGGCCCGATAGCCGGGTGCGCGAAGGTACGGGCGTTGTGCCGGGCGTAGCACTTGTCGACGAGCACGCACCCGTCGCAGCCCTCCCACCGTCGGGGGTGGGTCATCCGGCCCAGCATCCGGTCGAAGACCGCACCATTGAGTTCGTCGGAGTCGTCCAGCAGGCTGCGGCGGTTGAGGTTGATGACCACGACGCCGGACCCACTGCCGCCGGGACCAGCGGTACCCGGATCAGCAGCACCCGGACCAGTGACGGCGGCCGGCGCGCCCGACCGGTCGTGCAGACCGGCCAGCACCTGGTCGGCCAGGGCCGGGAACTCCGACCGGTGGGTGTCGAGGAAGTCGACCAGCCGACCTTCATTGATCGCGATCAGCCGGGTCTCTCCGGCGACCCCGGCCAGGCCGGCACCGGCGAACGGCGCGAAGAAGTCCAGCAGGACATCGTCGTTGTGCTTGTCCGACTCGTCCTGGCTGCCGTCATGGTTGGTCCGCAGGACCAGGCCGGTCGGGGTCTCGAAGTCCGCTCCGTTGCTGCGCCGCACGGGTGTGCGCGGCCCGTCCTTGGTGGCGACCGTCAACAGCCGTTCCAGGAAGGCGGTCTTGCCGTCGCCAGCGTTACCAGTGATGACCACCAGCCGGTAGGTGCCGGCCAACACGTCGGGGGTGAGCCTGTCGTCCAGCGCCGTGGTCACGTACAGGTCGAACGCCGGGTTGCCGCCGGCGCGGGTGCCGGCGTTGCTCCGGACGCTCTGGCTGTAGAGCGTTTGCAGGTGCCCGACGAACGGGTTGCTGCCGGCCGACGACGGCGTGGGCGGCGGGAGCACCGGGTCGGCGGGCTCCGATCGCACCGGCTCGAACACCTGGTCGCCGAGGTCGCGCAACGCGTCGCGTAGCTGCTGGGCGCTGGTGTACCGCTCGCTGCGCAGCGGGGCGATGGCGGTCGACAGGGTGTGGACAAGCCGCGCGGAGAGGTTGCCGAGCCCAGGCACCTGGCGCGGGTCGTCGGGCCGTCGACCCATGGTGGCGGCGCGATCCGAGAAAGGCCACTGGCCGGTCAGCACCTCGTAGAGGGTCAGCCCGAGCGCGTAGACGTCCCGGTCGATGAGGTCGGCGCGGGTGACCGGCCCGCCGGTGGCGAAGTCCGGCGGGGCGTAGCGGGCGGTGCCACCGGTGCGCGACAGACTGGAGTCGTCGGAGACCGCCACGTTGAAGTCGATGATCTTGCAGCCGTTGTCGGTCCGCAGCAGGTTCGCGGGCTTTATGTCGCAGTGGTAGATGCCGTTCTCGTGCAGGTAGACAAGCCCGTCGGCGACATCGACGCCGAGCCGCACGGTGTCCGCAGGCCCCAGCGCCCGCTGACTGACCAGGTCGGCGACCTGCTGACCGTCGACGTATTCGAAGACCAGGTACGGGATGTCGCCGCCGTCGAGGAAGTCGGCGCTCTCCACCTTGACCACGCTGGGATGCGCCGGTAGCCGCAACAGCAGTTGATACTCGACCCGCAGCCGCTCGACCACCGAATCCCGGTCACGGTGCACAATCTTCACCGCCCGGTCGAGGCCGGCAAGACGGTCGTACGCCTGGTAGGCGGTGCCGTAGGAGCCCGGCTTGCCGAGCCGGCGACGGATGGTGAACTTGTGAGTCAGCTGATAGCCCGGCGGCAGGTCCCGGAAGTCGGGCTGCGGCGGCGTCGGCGCGGAGGTCGCCTCAGCCCGCCTGGTGTTGCCCGGTCGGATCAGCCACGCCAGGTCCCGCAGGGCCTCGGTGGCGGTCGGCCGCGCCGATGGCGCCAACGCGCACATCCGGCGCAGCAGCGCGGCCAGCGCTGGGCTGAGCCCGGCAGCGGTCATCACCTGCGGCGGCAGCACACTGCCCCGGCGGGTCTGGTCGTCGGTGGTGGCGAACGGCAGCTCGCCGGTGAGTAACCGGTACGCGATCACTCCGGCGGCGTACACGTCGGACGCCGGGCTCATCGCCTGGGCCCGCCGCTGGCATTCGGGGGCGACGTAGGCCGGGTCGAGCACGTCGGCCAACCGGTCGATCACCGAGTGGTCCCGTGGCCCTTGCGGCCGGGCGTAGTCGAACCCGGTGAGCACACCCCGGTTTTCCCGGGTGACCAGCACCGACGCCGGGGCCAACGCCCGGTGCAGCACCCGATGGGTGTGCGCGTGGGCGAGCCCACGCAGCATGTCCGCGACGACCCGCAGCCGTACGTCGGCGCTGAGCGCCTGCCGTGGGTCGGTCAGGTGCACGGTCAGTGGCTGGCCGTTGACGTCGTCGAGGACGAGGACGAACTGTCCTTCGTCGTCGGTGGGAAAGAAGTCGCGCCGGCCTACGATGTGCGGGCTCGACGGCATCTTCGTCAGAACCTCGTACGCGTTGCCGATCGCGTGGCGCTGCGCCGCCCGCTGATCGGCGGGCAGGAACGGGTCGGCGCGGTAGACCCGCAGCAGCACGGTTTCCGACGCGGCGAAGGTGGCGTTGCGGGCCCGATATTCGGTGACCTCTTCGTCGCCGCCGAGCCGTTCGCAAACCTGCCAGTTGCCGAAGTGTCGCGGCCCGGTGCGGCGCCGGACCCCGCTACCCAGGGCGTTGAGGACGGTCGGCTGATCAGATCGGATGTCGCGGATCATGCCGGCCCGGATCCGGGCCGGGTCGTCGAGGGCCGGGATCAGGCCGGGTAGGTCGACGACGTCGATGGCGTCGGCGTCGGGGCGGTCGCTTGGGTCGACCAGCCGGGCGTCGCGACCGACCAGGACCACCAGATGGCCCACGTAGACCTGGGACAGCTCGGGTCGGGCTCGCTCCAACATGCCTTTGAGTGCCCTGGCGTGCCCCCGAAGTTTGCGCACCGGCGAGGCGAACGAGTCGCGACCCTGCGGATACCACCGGACGCCGGCGACGTCGATCCGCCCGGCGGTGCCCTTCACGTCGATCAGGTGCACCGCGCGGGTGGTCACCACCACGAGATCCACTTCGTATGCGGAGCCGCGCACCGGGATCTCGATGTTGTGCAGCACGAACCAGTCGCCGGGAGCGTTGTCCCGCAGGTGCGCGATGACCCGGCGTTCCCCGTCGTTGGCCGGGGTGGACCCACCAACGATCTCAGCCACGATCAGCGAGCCGCCTCTCGCACCGCCTTGTCGAGCAGAGCAAACGCCTCGTCCTCCTTGCGGTCCGCATCGTCGCGGTCACGATACGCCTGCCGCACAACCCCAGCGATCCGCTCCCGGTCCGCCGCCGTGCACGCCGGTACGGGCAGAGCGGCGCGTAGTATGGGATGAATATCTTGTTGCTTCCCTCCTGCGCCCATGGAACGCAGTAGGCGAAACACTGGTTCAGACCGGAGGTAGGCAAAAAGGTAGGGGTCGGGGAACGAGGTATCCCCCGACTTAATGCGCAGGAAATGGTCGGAATACGCATTCTTTGTCCAACCTGCAGTAACAAAGATTGCTCTGCAGAACGCCTCCGTCTCGCCGAGGGTGCCCGTCGCAGCGACAAGGCTGGTCTCGTCGTTCACCGTAGTCTCGTTGAGATCCTTCTCGGAAAGCGAAATCCATCTTCCTTCTGGTCGGACCCAGAATCCCTGTCTCTGGTTGATCAGCTTTATCCCGTGATTTTTGTCGCTGTCAACTCTCTTGAACCGGCCTCCGCGAGCTAGAAGCCCACCAGCGCAGATGTCGCCAAGGGTGCGATGCGGGACCTGGGAGATTAGGTCATGTAGGCGGCGGGCGCGGGGGGAGTAGTTGAGGGCCCGCAGGGACAGAGCGGTGGGCCGCTCGATGGTGAAGCCTAGGTCACGCTCCCGGTCGTGCCAGCGCAGGTCGAGCAACTCGGGGATGCTGGCGCTGACGAAGAGATCTCGGGTCGCCTCCCGTACCCCGTCTTCGTAGTGCTGCCGCAGCTGCATCGCCTCGGTGATCAGGGCGTCGATCCGCTGCTCGACGCCGCCACCGAAGCGGGGCACCGGCAGGTCGGCGATGTGGCTCGGCTCGATGTGCTTGACGCTGGTGCCGTAGATGCCGCCCTTGATCACCGGGATGCCGAACGGGCTGGCCAGGAAGGTGTAGAGGTAGCCGGCCGGGATCCGGGCGAGGTCCGGCACCACCCGGAGAACGTCCTCGCTGCACGCCGCACCGGCCATGCTGAGCCGAGCGTAGGTGACCCGGCCGGCGGTCATCCCGGAGCGAGTGACCAAGGTCCAGCCCGGCTCCAGCGGCAGCTTCGGGTTCTTCTCGAATGACCGCTTGGTGATCATCGGCAGGTTGGCCAGGTCGGCCTCGAAGATGTCCGCGCTGCCGAGGAACGGCACCCCGTGCGCCGGGTCGGTGGTCCACTCGCGTGTCACTCGGCCGGCGTGGAAGACCCGTGCGGTGACCGAGTGCAGCGGCTCGCTGTGCGGCATCCGGTGCAGGTATTTGCGGGCGGCGTAGGCGTCGGAGACGTACGGCCCCGGGTCGAGGCGGAACCCCTGCTCGGCCAGCCAGCTCGCCTGGACGGGATTGTCTGGGCTGGCCAGCTTCACAGCTCCTCCTCGGGGAACCAGTCACGTAGCGTATCGCGCAGTTTCAGGAACGCCGGATCGACGCAGCCCCTGACGGAGATGCCGGCCGCCAGGCGCTTGAACAGCGCCGGTGAGCGGTCCACCTTGTACCCGTCGCGGCGCAGGTCGCGGTAGCGATTGCGCAGATGTTCGAGGGCTTCCTTCGGTCGCGCCGGTTTGGCCCGGTCGCGCGGCCAGTGGCCGCTGTCGGCCAGGATCTGCCGGAAGTTGGCTGGGCAGTTGAGTGCCTGGGCGACTCGGGGGTTGTCCTGCCAGACCCACGCCTCCAGCTCGGGCTCGATCACGATCACCGCGAACTCGGCCCAGGTGTCGCGCATCCGTTGGTTGAGATCGTTGTAGATCTTTTCCGGCCCGGGGGTGCCCTGCCAGTCGTTGTCCAGCATGATCACCGCACGGTCGTGGCTGCGCCGGTATCTGCGCAGCAGCTCCGGCCCTTGCCGGTAGACCCCGGGATCCTTGGTGGGGGAGACGAACACATCGTCGCGCGGGTCGAAGGCGAACCGTTGGCAGCCCACGCTTCGGTGGAACTCGGGTCGCCCGAGGAATCCGTGCAGCAGCTGCTGCATCGAGCCGTCGGCGACCAGGAAGATCACGTCACGCATGGGTGGGGGCATCCGGGGGG
>NZ_SMKJ01000196.1:0-13717 GCF_004348615.1 Micromonospora sp. KC207 | reverse complement strand
ACCCGACACAGACTCGCCATCAACCACCGCCGTCAAACCACGCAAAAAATCCGACCGGCTGGCACCACACACCACAGCCCGATGCTCAAACACCGAACGCCCAGTAGCCAACGAAAAACCCACATCCCGCAGGTCCCGGTCCGGCTCCTCGTCCAGGAAATCGAGCAACCGCTCCGCCTGAGCCCGCAACGCCCCCGCACTACGCCCCGACACCACCCACGGCAACGTGCCCACCACAGCCGGCCGCCCCGCCGGAACGGGCTCAGGCACCTGCTCGATGATGACGTGGGCGTTGGTGCCACTGACCCCGAACGAGGAGATCCCGGCGCGACGGGGGTCCCCGTGCTCGGGCCAGTCGACCGGCTCGGTCAGCAGGCGCACCGCGCTGGACGACCAGTCCACCTCCGCCGATGGGCTGTTGACGTGCAGGGTGCGCGGCAGTTCGCCGTGCCGCATGGCGAGGACCATTTTGATCACGCCGGTCACCCCGGCTGCGGCCTGGGTGTGGCCCAGGTTCGACTTCACCGATCCGAGCCACAGCGGACGCTCGCACTCCTGGCCGTACGTCGCCAGCAGCGCCTGCGCCTCGATCTGGTCGCCGAGTCGGGTGCCGGTGCCGTGCGCCTCGACAGCGTCCACATCGGCTGCGGTGAGGCCGGCGTCGGCCAGCGCCCGGCGGATCACCCGCTGTTGGGCCAAGCCGTTCGGCGCGGTCAGCCCGTTGGAGGTGCCGTCCTGGTTGACCGCGCTGCCGCGCAGCACGGCGAGGACCGGGTGGCCGTTGCGGCGCGCCGCGGACAGCGGCTCCAGCACCAGCATCCCGGCGCCCTCGGACCAGGCGGTTCCGTCCGCGTCCGCGGCGAACGCCTTGCACCGGCCATCCCGGGCGAGGCCGCCCTGCCGGCTGAACTCCACGAACGTCTCCGGGGTGGCCATCACCGCTACCCCACCGGCCAGCGCCAGATCACACTCCCCCTGCCGGAGCGCGTGCGCCGCCCAGTGCAACGCGACCAACGACGACGAGCACGCGGTATCCACACTCACCGCCGGCCCCTCCAGCCCGAGGGTATACGCGATCCGGCCGGTGACGATCGAGCCGGTGCTGTTGCTGCCCACGTAGTCGTGGAACTGCACGCCGGCGTACACCCCGGTCAGGCTGCCGCGCAGGGTGGCGGGGTCGATGCCGGCGCGCTCCAGAGCCTCCCAGGAGACCTCCAGCAGCAGCCGTTGCTGGGGGTCGAGCATGGCCGCCTCGCGGGGTGGGACTCCGAAGAAGCCGGGGTCGAAGTCGCCGGCGTCGTAGAGGAAGCCACCGTGGCGTACGTAACTGGTGCCGGGTCGGCGGCCGGCCGGGTCGTGCAGGGCCGCCAGGTTCCAACCCCGGTCGGTGGGGAATTCGCCGATCGCGTCGACGCCGTCCGCGACCAGCCGCCAGAGGTCCGCCGGGCTACGTACGCCGCCGGGCAGCCGGCACGCCATGCCGACGATGGCGATCGGCTCGGCGCTCCGGCGGGCTGGCCGGCGCTCCTCGACGGTGGCGGGACCGGCGGCGGCTAGCTCGACGGCCAGGTGCGCGGCGAGGGCGGCGGCGGTCGGGTAGTCGAAGGTCAGGGTGGCCGGCAGCCGTAGGCCGGTCGCCGCGTTCAGCGCGTTGCGCAGCTCGATGGCGGTCAGCGAGTCGAAACCGAGCTGCTGGAACTGGGCGTCCGGGGGCACCTCGGCGGCCGATCCGTGGCCGAGCACGCCGGCCACGGAGGTACGCACCAGGTGCAGCAGGGCACCCGCGCGATCCGGCCCGGCGAAGCCGGTGAACCCACCACTGGGCCGGGCCGCCGCGCCGCGCCGGCCGGCCAGCTCGTACAACGGCCGGGGCAGTTCCCGGACGGTGGAACGCAGCGCGTCCAGGTCCAGCCGCACCGGCAGCACCGTCGCCTCGGTGCTGCCCAGCGCCGCGTCGAACAGGGCCAGACCTTCCGCAATGGACAGCGGCTCGATGCCGCTGAGACCGGCGAGGTGCCCGCCGGCACCACCCTCGCCCATGCCGGCGGACCACAGTCCCCAGGCGAGCGACTGGGCCGGCAGGCCCTGAGCCCGGCGGTGCTCGGCGAGCGCGTCGAGCACGCTGTTCGCCGCCGCGTAGTTACCCTGCCCGGGGCCGCCCAGCAGGCCGGAGACCGAGGAGCAGAGCACGAACGCGGACAGCCCGGCGGTCAGCTCGTGCAGGTGCAGCGCGCCGGCCGCCTTCGGGCCGAGAACCGCGTCCAGCCGCTGCGGGGTCAGCGCGGTGAGCACCCCGTCGTCCAGCACCCCGGCGGCGTGTACGACGGCGGTGAGCGGATGCGCGGCGGGTACCTCGGTGAGCAGCCGGGCCACCGCCGCGCGGTCGGCCAGGTCGCAGGTCGTCACCCCGACGTGGGCGCCCAGGCCGCTCAGCTCCCCGGCCAGCTCGCTCAGCCGGGCGGTGTCCCGGTGTCCGACCAGCAGCAGGCGTCGCACCTGCCAGCCGGTGACCAGGTGCCGGGCGAGTTCGCCGCCCAGCGCACCCGACGCGCCGGTGACCAGCACGGTGCCGTCCGGCGCGAACCGGGGCGGGGCGACCTCGGTGGTGGTGACCCGGCGGATCCGGGGGGCGTAGAACTGGCCGTCCCGAAGCGCGAGCTGCGGCTCGCCGGTCGCCAGCAGCTCCGCCAGCAGCTCCGGTACCCGCGCCGGATGGTCCGCGTCGAGCAGCACGAACCGGTCCGGGTGCTCGGCCTGGGCGGAGCGCAGCAGCCCCCAGACCGCGGCGGCGGCCAGGTCGGTCACCTCCGCATCGCCGGCCGGCACGGCACCCCGGGTGACCACGACCAGTGTGCCGGTACCCGGCCGGGCCAGCCAGTCCTGCACCGCGTGCAGGGCCCGGTGGCCGGCGGCCCGAACCGTGGCCGGGTCGAGCCCACCGGTCACCTCCAGCAGCTCCGCCGCCACCGGTGCCGTGCCGCCACCGGTCGGGATCCGCTGCCAGGCGACGCGGTACAGCGGGGCGGCCGCGGAGACCGGGGCGACCGGCCGGAAGACAACGGTGTCGATCGAGGCGACCGGCGCGCCGGCGGCATCCGCGACGGTCACCGCCCACCGATCGGCCCCGGTCGGGGTGAACCGGACCCGGGCCGGCGGGGTACCGGTTCCGTGCGGCTCCACCCCGGTCCAGGAGAACGGAACCTGCCCGGTGCCACCGCCGTCGGAACGGGTCAGCGCGTGCGTGGCGGCGTCCAAAGCGATCGGGTGCAGGGTGTACCGGTCGCCGGGGCCGGTCGCGCCGTCGGGCAGCCGTACCTCCGCGAAGATCTCTTCACCCCGCTGCCACGCCGAGCCCAGCGCCTGGAAGGCGGGCCCGTAGTCGAGACCTGCCGCGGCGAGCTCGGGGTAGAGCCCGTCCAGCGGGATGAGCCGGGCCCCGGCGGGCGGCCACTGGGCGAGGTCGGTGCCGGGTTCGCCGGTAAGCGGGCGCGCTGTGCCGGTGGCGTGCCGGGTCCACGGCTCGTCCCGGTCGGCGTCGGCCGGGCGGGTGTAGACGCCGATCGCGCGCCCGCCGGTCGGGTCGGCCGCCTCGACGGTGACCTGGGTTTGCACGGCTCCCCCGGCCGGCAGCCGCACCGGCTGGTGCAGGGTCAGCTCCTCGACCCGACCGCAGCCGACCTGAGCGCCGGCGCGCAGGGCCAACTCGAGCAGCGCGGTCCCGGGCAGCGTCGGTACCCCGGCGAGCGCGTGGTCGGCGAGCCAGGGCTGCTGGTGCACCGACAGCTGGCCGGTCAGCACGGTGCCCTCGGTGCCGGCCAGGGTGATGGCGGCACCCAGCAGCGGATGCCCGGCCGGGTCCAGGCCGGCGCCGCTGACGTCGCCGCCGCGCGCCCGCAGCCAGTAGCGCCGGCTCTGGAACGGGTACGTGGGCAGGGCCACCCGGCGGGCGGGCCGGCCGGCGAAGACGCCTTCCCAGTCGGCGTCGGCGCCGGTGACGTGCAGCTGGGCCAAGGCGGCCAGCACGGTGTCCGGTTCGGGGCGGTCGCGGCGTAGCATCGGGGTCAGCACCGCCGGTTCGGGCGCGCCGGCGAGGCACTCCCGGGCGAGCGCGGTGAGCACCCCGTCCGGGCCGACCTCGACGAACCGGGTCACCCCGGCGGCCCGCAGCGCCTCGATCCCGTCCCGGAACCGGACCGTCTCGCGCACCTGCCGTACCCAGTACGCCCCGGTACGCAGCTCTCCCGCGGTGGCCACCACACCGGTCACATTGGACACCACCGGTACGGCTGGCTCGGCGTAGGCCAGCCCCTCGGCGACCCGGCCGAACTCGGCCAGCATCGGCTCCATCCGGTGCGAGTGGAACGCGTGCGAGACGCGCAGCCTGGTGCTGGTCGGGAACCGGGCGGCGAGTTCGGTCACCGCGTCCGCGTCGCCGGAGACGACGACAGCGTTCGGGCCGTTGACCGCGGCCAGGCCCACCCGGTCGGTCAGCAGCGGGCGGATCTCGTCCTCGGTGGCGGCGAGGGCCACCATCGCGCCGCCGGGTGGCAGCGCCGCCATCAGCCGGGCCCGCTCGGCGACCAGGGTGCACGCGTCGGCCAGGGAGAGCACGCCGGCCAGGTGCGCCGCAGTCAGCTCGCCCAGCGAGTGCCCGAGCACCAGATCCGGCACGATGCCCCAGCTCTCCAGCAGCCGGGCCAGCGCGACCTGCACCGCGAAGAGCGCGGGCTGGGCGTACCCGGTGCCGTCCAGCAGCTCGGAACGGCCGATGGCCTCGGACAGCGGGTGGTCCAGGTGGAAGCCGGCGCACACCTCGTCGAAGGCGACCGCGAAGGCGGGGAAGGCGGCGTACAGCCCGCGCCCCATGCCGGCCCGCTGCGCGCCCTGCCCGGACAGGAGCAGCGCGGTGAGCCCTTCGCCGGCGGTACCCCGCAGCACAGCCGGATCGGGCATGCCGGTGGCCAGCGCGGCCAGCGCGCGCGGCCCGTCGGCCGGCCGGTCCACCAGCACCACCGCGCGATGAGCCAGCGGCGATCGGGTGGTGGCCAGCGAGTAGCCCAGGTCGGTGGTGGCGGTCGCCGGCTCCGCGGCCAGGTACGCGGCCAGCCGACCGGCCTGGGCGCGCAGCGCCTCCGCCGTCGCCCCGGTGACCGGCCACGGCACCGGCCCGGTCACCACCCGGGCCTCGCCGGCCGGCTCGGCCACGGCAGCCGGCTCGGCCACGGCAGCCGGCTCGGCCACGGCAGCCGGCTCGGTCGACTGCTCCAGGATGAGGTGCGCGTTGGTGCCGCTGACCCCGAACGAGGACACCCCGGCCCGGCGCGGGTGGCCGGGCCACTCGCGCGCCTCGACGAGCGGCCGGACCGCGCCGGCCGACCAGTCCACCTGGTCGGACGGCTCAATGATGTGTAGCGTCCGGGGCAGCTGCCCGTGCCGGATGGCCTGCACCATCTTGATGACTCCGCACACCCCGGCGGCGGCCTGAGCGTGCCCGAGGTTCGACTTGACCGAGCCGAGCCACAGTGGACGGTCCGCGGGGCGGCCCTGCCCGTACGTGTCGAGCAGCGCTTGCGCCTCGATCGGGTCGCCCAGCGTGGTACCGGTGCCGTGCGCCTCCACCGCGTCGATGTCGCCCGCGGTGAGGCCGGCGTCGGCCAGTGCCCGGCGGATCACCCGCTGCTGGGCCGGGCCGTTCGGCGCGGTCAGCCCGTTGGAGGCGCCGTCGGAGTTGACCGCGGAGCCGCGGATCACCGCCAGCACCGGATGTCCGTTGCGCCGGGCGTCGCCCAGGCGTTCCAGCAGCAGCAGGCCGGCGCCTTCGGACCAGCCGGTCCCGTCCGCGGCCGCCGAGAACGACTTGCACCGGCCGTCCGGAGCCAGCCCGCGCTGCCGGCTGAACGCCACGAACGGTCCGGGCGCGCTCATCACCATCACGCCGCCGGCCAGTGCCAGCGTGCACTCGCGCCGCCGCAGCGCCTGCCCGGCCAGGTGGATCGCGACCAGCGAGGAGGAGCAGGCGGTGTCCACGGTCAGCGCCGGCCCTTCCAGGCCGAACGCGTAGGCGACCCGGCCGGAGATGACCGATGCGGCGTTGCCTGTACTCAGGTAGTCGTCGATCAGCTCGGCGGCGGCCGGCGCCAGGTTGTCGTAGTAGTCCTGGGCACC
Source organism: Micromonospora sp. KC207 (assembly GCF_004348615.1). Classification (NCBI taxonomy): domain Bacteria; kingdom Bacillati; phylum Actinomycetota; class Actinomycetes; order Micromonosporales; family Micromonosporaceae; genus Micromonospora; species Micromonospora sp. KC207. The sequence continues at coordinate 7,552 of NZ_SMKJ01000196.1, read as the reverse complement.
GCTGCCGATGAACACGCCGACCGGCGCGGTGCGCAGCGAGCGGGGTGGGACCCCGGCCCGCTCGAACGCCTCCCAGGCCAGGTGCAGCACCAGCCGCTGCTGCGGGTCCATGGTGACCGCCTCGCGGGGCGAGATGCCGAACAGGCCCGCGTCGAACCCGGCGGCGTCCGGCAGGAAGCCACCGGTCCGCACGTAGCTGGTGCCCGGGCGGTCGGGGTCGGCGTCGTAGCGGACGCCGGTCGGCCAGCCACGGTCGGTGGGAAACGGCCCGATCGCGTCCACGCCCTCGGCGACCAGCCGCCACAGCTGCTCCGGGGTGTCGGCGCCACCCGGGTAGCGGCAGCTCATCGCGACGATGGCCAGCGGCTCCCGGTCGGCGCTCTCCAGCTCGCGCAGCCGGTCACGGGTTTGGTGCAGCTCCACGGTGGCCCGCTTCAGGTATCCGAGAAGCCGTTCGTCGTCAGCCATTCGAGCTCCTCGTCACCCGGTCGGATCCCAGCTGTTGGTCGAGAATGTCGAGTACGTCGTCGGCGGTCGCCCCATCGAGCAACTCCTCGATGCCCGCCCGCCCACCGGTACCGGCAAGTGCCCCGTGTACCGCGTTCGCCAGCGCTTGCAGCCGGGCGGGCAGGGCACAGCGCTCGATCTCGGCGGCGGGCAGCCCGGCCACCAGCGCTTCGAGCTGATCCAGCAGGACGGGCAGCGGGGGTTCCGGTGGGCCGCCGCCGAGCCGGGTACCCAGGTATTCGGCGAGTGCCCGTGGACTGGCGTGGTCGAAGGCGACGGCGGCCGGCAGCTTCAGCCCGGTCGCGGTGCTGAGCCGGTTACGCAGGTCGACCGCGGACACCGAGTCGAAGCCGAGTTCCTTGAACGCCCGCTCCGGGGCGACCGCCGCCGCTTCTTCGTGCCCGAGCACCACCGCCGCCTGCTCGCGTACGAGCGTGAGCAGTGCCCGGGACCGTTCGGCCGGGGTCAGGCCGGCCAGCCGCGCCGCCAGCGGTGCCGCGTCCGCGGCTTCGGCGGACGCTCCGGGCCCGGCCTCCCGGTCCAGTGCCGCGCGGGCGTCCGGCAGATCCCGTAGCAGCGGCCGGTGCCGGGCCAGCGTGTAGACCGGGGTGAACCGGGCCCAGTCGATGTCCGCGATTACCAGCCCGCTCTCGTCCCGGCCCACCGCCTGGACCAGCGCCTCGACGGCCAGCGCCGGGTCCAGCGCGCCCAGCCCGAGCCGGCGCAGCTGCTCCCCGGCGGCCTCGTCGACCATGCCGCCACCGCCCCACGATCCCCAGGCGACGCAGGTGGCGGGGTACCCGCGGGCCCGGCGGCGTTCGGCCAGCCCGTCGAGGAACGCGTTGCCGGCCGCGTACCCCGGCCGCCCGGCGCTGCCCCAGATCGCCGCGCCCGAGGAGAACAGCACGAACGCTTCCAGTGGATAGTCGGCGAGCAGCTGGTCCAGGTGCACCGCGCCGGCCACCTTGCTCCGGATGGTCGCGGACAACTCGGCCGGAGAAAGGTCGGCCAACGGGGTCTCCTCGGGTAGCACCCCGGCCGCGTGCAGCACGGCAGTCAGCGGTGGCCCGCCAGCGAGCCCGTCGAGCAGCGCGCGCAGTGCGGCGGCGTCGCCCACGTCGCAGGCGGTGATGGTCACCTTGGCGCCGAGCGCGGCTAGCTCGGCCGAGAGCTCGGTGGCCCCGTCGGTGGCCGGCCCGCGCCGGCTGGTCAGCACCAGGTGCTCGGCGCCCGCCCGGGCAAGCCACCGGGCCAGGTGGGCACCGACCGCGCCGGTACCACCGGTGACCAGGATGGTGCCGCGCGGCCGCCAGGATCTGGCCGGAGCCGGAGCCGGAGCCGGAGCGGGTGCCCGCACCAGCCGCCGGGCCAGCAGTCCGGATGGGCGGATGGCGAGCTGGTCCTCGCCGTCCGGGTTGGCCAGCACGGCGCAGACCCGGTCCGCGGCCCGCGCGTCGAGCGGCGTGGGCAAATCGATCAAGCCACCCCAGGTGTCCGGCCGATCGAGGGCGAGCACCGTCCCCATGCCCCAGACCGAACGGGCCTCCGGGTCGACGTCGGCGTCGTGCTCGACCCCGGCCGCACCCGCGGTCAGGCACCACAGCGGGGCGGTCACGCCGGCGTCCGCGAGCGCCTGCACCAGCAGAACGGTGCCCGACAGCGGCGGCGGCACCGCCGCGTCGACGAGCACGGCCGGCGCGTCCCGGCCGGGCACGCCGGCTGCCCCGCCCGGCACCGGCCGGTCCGGGCCGGGCAGCGCATTCGGCGCCGGCCGTGCCGGGCCCGGCAGGGCGGCCAGGGAGAGGACACCGGCGGGGGTACGGTCGGCGAGCGCGGCCCGGATCCGTTCGGCGAGCGCGGCCCGGCCGGTGCCGTCCAGTTCGGCGTACCGCACGGTGGCGCCGTGGGCGGCCAGCCGGTCGGTGAGGATCCCGGCCAGCGGGGCGTCCGGCGGCGCGACGAGCAGCCAGGTGCCAGTGTGGATACGCGGCGGCGGGTCGGGCAGCGGGCGCCAAACCAACCGGTACCGGCAACGGTCCACGGCCGCGTCGCGCACCTGATCGGCGTGCCAGCTGGCGAGGGCCGGTAGCACCGGGGCCAGCCGTCCGGCGTCCAGGCGCAGCCGGGCACCGAGCGCCTCGGCGTCGCCGCGCCGCACGTCCTGCCAGAATCCGCCGTCCACCCTGCCCTCCGGCCGGCTCTCCGGGGCCGGCGGGGTCGGGTCCAACCAGTAGCGCCGGCGGTGGAACGGGTAGGTGGGCAGCTCGGTCCGACGACCACCGGGGCAGAAGGCGGACCAGTCCGGGGTGGCTCCCCGGACGTAGAGTTCGGCGGCGGACGCGGCCAACCGGTCGAGCCCGCCCTCGCCACGGCGCAGCGTTCCGGTCACCACCGCCGGCAGGTCCACCCGCTCCAGCGTCTCCTGCATGCTCAGCACCAGCACCGGATGCGGGCTCACCTCGACGAACCGGACATGACTGGCGGCGGCGAGGGCCCCCACCACCGGAGCGAACGCGACCGGCTGGCGCAGGTTGGTGAACCAGTAGCCGGCGTCCAGGGCAGTCCCGTCGACCCACTCGCCGGTGACGGTGGACATCATCGGTACCGTCCCGGCGCCCGGCTCGACCGGGGCCAGATCGGTGAGCAGCCGGTCGCGGATTTCCTCGACCTGAGCGCAGTGTGAGGCGTAGTCCACCGGTACCCGCTTGACCCGCTCCACCCCCGCAGCGGTCAGCTCGGCCTCGAGCGCGTCGAGCGCCGCGCCGTCGCCGGACAGCACCACCGACGCGGCGCCGTTGTCGGCGGCCACCCAGATCCGGTCGGGCCAGCCGGCCAGCCGGGGGCGGATCTGCTCGGCGGGGAGGCCCACCGAGAGCATGCCGCCCCGGCCGGCGAGCACGTCGCCGATCGCCCGGCTGCGCAGGGCGACCACCCGGGCTCCGCCGTCCAGCGAGAGCGCGCCGGCCACGCAGGCCGCGGCGATCTCGCCCTGGGAGTGGCCGATCACCGCGTCGGGCACGATGCCGTAGGCGGACCAGGCGGCGGCCAGCGCCACCATCACCGCCCACAGCGTCGGCTGCACCACGTCCACCCGGGCGGCCGGCGGGGCACCCGGTTCGCCACGCAGCACCGCGGTCAGCGACCAGTCCACGAACGGGGCCAGGGCCCGCTCGCACTCGGCGATCCGCGCCGCGAAGACCGGGGACTCGGCGAGCAGCCGGGTCGCCATGCCGGCCCACTGCGACCCCTGCCCGGGGAACACGAACACGGTACGCCCGCGCAGGTCGGCGTACCCGGTGACGGTCCCCGCGCAGGCCCGTCCGGCGGCCAGGTCGCGTAGCCCGGCCAGCAGCTCGGCCCGGTCGGTGCCGAGGACCACGGCCCGGTGCTCGGCCGCCGACCGGCCGGCCAGCGTGTACCCGATGTCGACCAGTCGCTCGTCCGGGTGGGTGGCCAGGTGGGTGGCGAGCCGGTGGGCCGACTCGGCCAGCGCCACCGGCGACCGGGCGGACAGCACCAGCGGCACCACGGCAGGGCCGGTGACCGGCGCGGAGCCGGTGACCGGTGCCGGGGCGGGCGCCTGCTCCAGGATCACGTGGGCGTTCGTGCCGCTGATCCCGAAGGAGGAGACCGCCGCGCGGCGCGGCCGGCCGGGCTCCGGCCAGTCCCGGGCCGCGTGCAGCAACTGGACCGTGCCGGCGGACCAGTCGACGTGCGGGGTCGGCCGGTCGGCGTGCAGGGACCGGGGTAGCCGGCCGTGCCGCATCGCCAGCACCATTTTGATCACTCCGGCGACCCCCGCGGCGGCCTGCGAGTGGCCCAGGTTCGACTTGACCGAACCAAGCCACAGTGGGCGGTCCGGGGGCCGCTCGCCGTACGCCGCGATGACCGCCTGCGCCTCGATCGGGTCACCCAGCGCGGTGCCGGTGCCATGCGCCTCCACAGCATCCACATCGGACGGCACGAGACCGGCGGCGGCGAGCGCCCGCTCGATGACCCGAACCTGGGACGGGCCGTTCGGGGCGGTGAACCCGTTGCTCGCCCCGTCCTGGTTGACCGCGGAACCACGGATCACCGCCAGCACCGGATACCCGGCCCGCAACGCGTCCGAGAGCCGGGCCAGCACCAGCACACCGGCCCCCTCCGACCAGGCGGTTCCGTCGGCGTCGCCGGAGAACGACTTGCAGCGGCCGTCCGGGGCGAGCCCGCGCTGCCGGCTGAACTCGACGAACATCTCCGGGGTGGCCATCACGGTGACCCCACCGGCCAGCGCCAGCGTGGCGTCGCCGCGCCGCAGTGCCTGGCCGGCCAGGTGGATGGCGACCAGCGACGAGGAGCAGGCGGTGTCCACGGTGACCGCCGGCCCTTCCAGGCCCAGGCTGTACGCGACCTGGCCGGAGACCAGACTGCCACCCGGGCTGCCGAGCAGGTAGTCGTGGTACATCAGGCCGGCGTACACGCCGGTGGGGGTGCCGCGCAGGGCGGCCGGGTCGATGCCGGCCCGCTCCACCGCCTCCCACGCGACCTCCAGCAGGATCCGCTGCTGCGGGTCGGCCCGGCGGGCATCGCGCGGGCTGATCCCAAAGAAGTCCGCGTCGAATTCCGCCGCGTCGTAGAGGAACCCGCCGTGCCGCACGTAGCTGCGGCCGGGCTGCTCGGGATCCGGATGGTAGATGCTGGCCAGGTCCCAGCCCCGGTCGGCGGGGAACTCGCCGATCGCGTCCCGCTCGGCGACCAGCAGATCCCACAGCTCCGCCGGCGAGCCGACCCCGCCCGGATAGCGGCAAGCCATACCGATGATCGCTATCGGTTCGGTGGCGTCGGCCTCGCTGTCCCGCAGCCGCTGCTTCGCCTCCCGCAGGTCGGCGGTGGCCCGGCGCAGGTAGTCGCGGAGCCGGTCCTCGGTGCTGGTCGGCTCGCTGATTTTTCTGATTCGCTCGCTGGGCTCGCTCATGAGATGCCCAGCTCGTTGTCGAGTACCTGGAAGAGCTCCTCGTCGCTGGCCGCGTTCAGCAGGACCGGTTCGCGGTCCGGCGGGTCGACGGCGCGCCAGCGGTGCAACAGCGCCTCCAGCCGAGTGGTGATCTTGGTCCGGTCCACCGGGGTCGCGGCCAGGGCGGCCAGCGTCCCGCCGAGGCGCTCGATCTCGGCGAGCGCCGGCCGGGTGGGGTCGAGTTGACCCGGATCGAGCCGGGCCCGCAGCTCGCGGGCGAGCGCCGCGGGCGTCGGATGATCGAAGGCCAGGGTGGCCGGCAAGGTCTGCCCGGTCAGCGCGCCGAGCTGGTTGCGCAGCTCGACCGCGGCCAGCGAGTCGAACCCCAGGTCCTGCAGCGCGCTGGTCGGGGCTATCGCGTTCGCGGACGGGTGGCCGAGCACCGCGGCGACCCGGGCGCACACCACGCCGAGCAGAAAGTCGTCGCGCTCGGCGTCCGGCAGCGCGGCGAGCTGCCCCGGCAGGGCGGCGGCGATGGCCGCCGGCCGGTGGGGTGCCGGCGGGCCGGCCAGGTCACGCAGCAGCGGCGGGGCCTCCTCGCTGGCGCGCAACGCCGGCAGATCCAGCAGCAGCGGTACGACGGTCGCGTCCGGTAACCCCATCGCGAGGTCGAACAGGGCGAGCCCGCGCTCTGGCGAGAGCGGCGGGGTGCCCAGCCGACGCAGGCGAAGCAGCCCGGCTTGGTCCAGCTCGCCGGTCATCCCACCGGCGGTGGTGTCCCACGGTCCCCAGGCCAGGGAGACCGCGGGAAGGCCGGCCGCCCGGCGGTACCGCGCCAGCCCGTCCAGGAAGCCGTTGGCCGCCGCGTAGTTCGCCTGCCCGGCGCCGAGGGCCAGGCCGGCGGCCGAGGAGAACAGCACGAACCCGCCGAGATCCCGGTCGCGGGTCAGCTCGTGCAGGTGCCAGGCGCCATCCACCTTGGGGCGCAGCACGGCGGCCAGCCGGTCGGCCGTCATCGCCTCGACCAGTCCGTTGTCCGCCACGCCCGCGGCGTGCACCACGGCGACCAGCGGATGCCGCTCCGGGATGGCGGCGAGGAGCTGCCGCAGATCATCCCGATCGGCGACGTCGCAGGCCGCGAGCTGGACGTCGGCGCCAAGCGCGGCGAGCGTGTCGCGCAGTTCGGCGGCCCCGGGCGTTGCCGGTCCACGCCGCCCGGTCAGCAGCAGGTGACGCACCCCGTGGTCGGTGACCAGATGCCGGGCGAGCAGCGCGCCGAGCCCACCGGTACCGCCGGTGATCAGCACGGTACCCGCCGGGTCCCAGCCGGAAGCGGCGCCGTTCGCGGGCGCCGCAGCCAGCCGTGGGACCAGCAGCTCGGTTTCCCGAATCGCAACCTCCCGGCGGCCGGTGGCCAGGGCGGCACGTACCTGAGCCGGCGAGATGTCCCGCCCGTCGCCGTCGATGAGCAGGAACCGGCCCGGGTGCTCGGCTTCGGCGGCGCGTACCAGGCTCCACACCGCCGTGGCCGCGAGGTCCACCCGGTCGCCGGGGCGGGCCGCCACCGCGCCGGACGTGAGCACGGCGAGTTGGGAGGAGCCCACGGTCTCGCCGAGCGACAGCCAGTCGCGTACCGACGTGAGCACTCCGGCGGTGACCGCGTGGACGTGTGCCGGGACGTCGACCGGATCGGTCGCCGCAGGAACGGTCAGCGTGACCGGATCGACGGTGGCCGGGCTCATCTCCGGGGCGGGTATCCAGTCCAGCCGGAACAGCGCGTCGCGGCCGGGGTGGTCGACCTCGGCCGCCGGCCGGGTGATCAGGGAGTCGATGGTGGCGATGGGAAGCCCGGCCGGATCGGCGATGGTCAGTGCGACGGCGTCCCGACCGGCTGGCGAGATGCGCACCCGCAGCACGGAGTGGCCGGCGGCGTAGAGGGTGACACCGCTGAAGTGGAACGGCAGCACCGGACGGTTGGACCCGCCGTCCCGCCCGGCTTCCCGGCCGAGCAGGAGGGTGTGCAGGGCGGCGTCGAGGAGGATGGGGTGGAGGGTGTAGCGGTGGTTGGTGGTGGTGTCGGGGAGGTGGACTTCGGCGTAGATGGTGTTGTGG
>NZ_SMKJ01000195.1:0-13796 GCF_004348615.1 Micromonospora sp. KC207 | reverse complement strand
TCATGTTGTCTCAGCAACTCCATGATCACCGACGGGCCGCACCCGTTCCGCGTCACCCTCCACCCAGGCCACGGCCCTACATACGGCCAGGTCAGACACACCTCAATCGACTACGCAAAGCCCCTGCCGGAGGGAGCGAGAATCACCGCGGTGACGGAAGCGGCCATGATGGCACCCGCTCTCGTCAGACGGTTGCGATTCGGTGCGTCGGCCCCGGCTCACGAGCGCAGGCCTCGGTGAAGGAACGGCATCGTCATGATCCAATCGCTCGAACTGAGCAATGGACAGATCCTGCTGGCAGGGCTCACCGGCCAATCATCGAACCGACACAGGCAAGACCAGGCGCCCCGGCGGGCGCGAGTCGATCATCGACCTGCGGTTGGCCGTCGGAAACTCTCGTCCAGAACGCACTTGTGCGGCAGGATGCCATTCATGAGCATCCAGCCGACGGCCGGCACAGACGACGCCGGAGCCGGTGACCACCCGTCCCGGTCGGACGGGTTCGTCCGTGGCGCCTCGGAACTGATCGGTGGCCCGTTGGGCGACCACGCGGTGGCGCTGGACCGGCCCGTTGCGCGGGAGAGCCGGTTCTGGACGGCCGCCCGGATCGTGTTGGCCCTGACCTGTCTGACCCTCGCCCTGCACTGGGTGCAGAAGTCCCCCTGCCAGGACGGCGCGTGGCAGAGCAACATCCAGTACACGCGGATGTGCTACACCGACGTGCTGGCGCTGTACTACGCCGAGGGGCTCAACGAGGGCAAGGTGCCCTACCGCGACCACCCCGTCGAGTACCCGGTGCTGACCGGGTACTTCATGGGTGCCCTCGGCCTGCCGGTGCATGCCCTCGGCGTCGACAACCCGGGGATCAACCAGGGGCAGTGGGCGTACAACGTCAACGCCCTGGTGCTCAGCGCCCTCGCGGTGGCCACCGTCGCGGTCATCCTCGCCCTGCGCCGCCGACGACCCTGGGACGCCGCCCTCTTCGCGCTGGCCCCCGCCCTGTTCCTCACCGCCACCGTCAACTGGGATCTGCTCGCCATCGGGCTGGCCGCGTTCGGGCTGTTCGCCTGGGCCCGCAGCCGGCCGGCGCTGGCCGGGGTGCTGCTCGGCCTGGCCGGCGCGGCCAAGATGTGGCCGCTGTTCGTCCTCGGGCCGATCCTGGTGCTCGCCCTACGCGCGAACCGGATCCGCGCCGGCCTCACCGCAGTCGGCACGGCGCTCGTGGCGCTCGTCGCGGTCAACCTCCCAGCGGCCGTGCCCTACCGCGACAACTGGGACCGCTTCTTCGAGCTGAACACGACCCGGCCCATCGACTGGGGCACGCTCTGGTACATCGGGCGCTACCTCGATGGCAAGGTCAACACCGGCGGCCCAGGCGCGATGGGGCCGTTCGAGTGGCTCAACGCCAACATCCCCACCCTGAACTGGATCTCATACGCCCTGTTCGGGCTGGCCTGCCTCGGCGTGGCGGTGCTGGCCCTGCGCGCACCGCGCCGACCCCGGCTGTCCCAGCTCGCCTTCCTCGTCGTCGCCGCGTTCCTGATCTTCAGCAAGGTGTGGTCGCAGCAGTTCGTCCTCTGGCTGCTGCCGTTGGTTGTCCTCGCCCGCCCGAAGTGGGGCGCGTTCATCGCCTGGCAGGTCGCCGAGATCGGCTACTTCGCCGCCTTCTACGGGGAACTGCTCGGCGCGGCGACCAGCCGCCCGGTCTTCCCCGAGGGGGTCTTCGTGCTGGCGTCGGCGCTGCGGCTGGGCACCGTCGTGGTGCTCTGCGTGCTGGTCGTGAAGGAGATCCTGCACCCCGAGCGCGACGTGGTGCGGGACACCTACGCCGACGACCCCGACGGCGGGGTGCTCGACGGCACGCCCGACGCGCCGTGGGTGGACCGCTGGCGGCGGCGCACTGAGCCCGCCGAGCCCGCCGCCGTGCCGGCCCCGACGCCAGCCTGAGGTGCACCCGCCCCGCGCCGGGGCACTGTCAGAGGTGGAAGACCACCGCGTTGTCGACCTGCTCGCGGGTGATGCCGAGGGCGTCCACGGGGGCGTCGATCGTCGTAGCCCACGGGGTGTCACCGATCTGGTCGCGCAGCACCACCACGTTGCGGACGCCCAGGCTGCGCAGGTAGGTCACGCTCGCCTGGTCCGGGAAACTCTCGGTGACCTTCCGGATTTCGGCCTGCCGCTCCGGGGTGAAGCCGCTGCCGCCGTTGACCACGTCCTGGAACCGGCTGGTCGACCACAGCATCACCGGCTGGTCGTGGTTCTGGCTGCTGGGCAGCACCAGCATCGGGCCGTCCACCGACCGCATCGCGGCCGGCTGGGTCGGCACCACCGGGTGCGGGGTGGCATTGAGCCCCTCGGCGATCACCAGCAGCAGCGGCAGCACGGTGGCCAGCCGCAGCCACGGGCCCGGCCACGGCGGGACCCGCTCAGCGGCCCACTCCCGCACCCGGATCGTGAAGGCGCTGACCGCCCCCGCGGCGAGCAGCGCGAGCAGCAGCGTCGTCCAGAGCATCATCCGCCCAGGCGTGCGCAGCCCGTTCCAGCCCGGCAGGTACTCGAAGAGCAGCCCGTAGGTGAAGGTGCCGCCGAAGAACCGGGTGCCCATGGCCAGGACCATGGTGACCACCACCCCGGCGAGCAGCAGCAACCGGTGCCGCAGCCGCCACACCGAGAAGAACAGCCCGCCCGCCGCCAGCGCGTAGAGCGCGAACCCGGGCAGCAGGGTCATCTCCGGGTGCCAGGGCAGCGCCGTTCGAGCCCCCTCGTGCAGCCCGCCCCAGATGCGGGACTCGGCCGGCGCGGTGAAGAAGCCCGAGAACGGCGGCGAGTAGATGTCGATGTCGCCGAGGGTCCGCGCGGCGTTCGGGTGCAGCTCGGCGACCTTGAAGTAGGGAATGGCCAGCAGGCCGCCCACCCCGGCGAACAGCAGCGCGCCGACGACGTCGGCGACGAGCAGCCGTACCCCGAACGGCCGCCGCACCGACCGGCGCCGGACGGACCAGGTGACGGTGGCGACCAGCGTCACCCCCGCCAGCACGTACGCGAACGGCAGCCCGATGCCGAAGCCCAGGCTGAGCTGCCAGGCGGCCACCACCCACCCGGCGTACGCCCACCCGGCGTGCCGCCGCTCGGGGCGGTACCCGTGGCGCAGCGACCAGCCGTGCCCCCGGGCCAGCATGGCCAGCGCCAGCGGGATGCCGCCGTTGGAGACGATGTGCAGGTGCCCCGCCTGGGCGAGCAGCCAGGGGGCGTACGTGTAGCCGGCACCGGCCACGGCCGCACCCGCACGGCCCGCGCCGAGCTGCCGGGCCAGCGCGTACGCCCCGAGCATGGCGAGCGCGTGGGCCAGCACGAACATGATGTTGTAGCGGAGCAGGGCCGCCTCGGGGCCGGTGCCGATCATGCCGACCGGCGCGTACCCGAGCAGCGTGTCGGAGAAGGCGAAGCTCCACGGCTCCGGGAAGAACGTGTTGGCGTGCCACAGCCGCGCCGGGTCGGTCAGCAGGATGTGGCCCGACCATGCCATCTGCCAGGCCTGGAGGCTCGGGTCCCAGTAGTCCTGCGGAAGCGTGTAGAGCGGATACCGCAGCGTCGGCCAGGTGAGCGCGACGGCCAGCGCCAGCGAGCCGAGCACGGCCAGGTTCCACTCGTGGACACCGAAGCGGCCGGCCGCCCGGAGGCCGCGACGCAGCCGCCCCGGCACCGGCTCCGGGGCGGGGGCGAACGCCTCCCACCGGTCCGGCTTCCCGCCCTCCCCGGCGGTGCTGTCGCCGGCCTCGCCGTCGCGGTCCTTCCCGGCCTCGCCGTCGCGGTCCTTCCCGGCCTCGCCGTCCTTGCCGCCTTCGGCGCGGTCCTTCGTGGCGGCGTTGCCCTCGGCCGGGTCCTTCGCGGTGGCGTCACCCACCGCCGGCTCCGTCCCGGCGGTGGCCTCGTTCTGGGTGTCGGACTGCTCGGTCGTCATGCGGCCCGGCCCCCCACGCCGAGCCGGTCGCGCAGAAAGGCGATGTCGGCACCCTGACCGTCCGCCCCACCCGGGGTCTCCACGATCGCCGGTGCGCCCGCTGCCCGGATCACGGCCACCACCAGCTCCGGGTCGATGGTGCCGCCGTCGAGGTTGTCGTGCCGGTCCCGCCCCGAACCGAACGTGTCCTTCGAGTTGTTGGCGTGCACCAGATCGATCCGCCCGGTGATCGCCTTCACCCGGTCGACCAGGTCGAGCAGCTCCTCACCCCCGGCGTGGGCGTGGCAGGTGTCGAGGCAGAAGCCCACCTCGTACTCGCCGAGCGCGTCCCAGAGCCGGGCCAGCGCGTCGAGGCGCCGGGCACAGGCGTTGTCCCCGCCCGCGGTGTTCTCGATCAGCACCGGCACGGCGAAGCCGCCGGCGTCCGCCGCGTACGCGAAGGTCTTGCGCCAGTTGTCGAATCCGACCGCCAGGTCGTCGCCCGCGTTGACGTGCCCACCGTGCACGATCAGGCCCTTCGCGCCGATCTCCGCCGCCGCCGTGGCGTGACCGAGCAGCAGCTTGCGGCTCGGGATGCGGATCCGGTTGTTCAGGGTCGCCACGTTGATGACGTACGGCGCGTGGACGTAGAGGTCGATCTCGGTGGCGCGCAACCGGTCGGCGTCCTCCCGGGGTTTCGGGGCCTTCCAGCCCTGCGGATCGGAGAGGAAGAACTGCACGGCCTCGGCGGCCCGGGAGGTCGCCTCGGACAGCGGGTCGGCGGAATCGACGTGGGCTCCGATACGCATGGAGGCGAGCCTACGTCGAGGTACCGACGCACGGGGCGACGGCGCGGGTCGGGTCGCGGCGTGCCGCGGCGTGCCGCGGTGGGCCGCGGTGGGCCGGCGGAGGCGCGGCCCGTGGTGGGCGTCACCCGGGTCACCCTCGGTCGTTGGTCCCGGTGGAATCGACGGTCGGCCCTGCCGGTAGCGGACCGCCAGGCGGGCACCGCGACGCGCGGACGGGCGTTCTGCCGCTGATAGGGCGAAATTTCTGTTTCGCTCCACACATGACGAAATCGTTGTACGGTCGGATAACAACACAATGAAGCTCCGCGGGGCGTTTCGGTCCAACCTCATCGGTGTGGTCGTTCCTCCCCAGGTCCCACCCAAGGAATGCGGACGGGACGCCCCGCGGCCTCGTGACCGGGGGCCTGTGGTCGACGCGCGATCGTCGGCCCGGGCCCCCGTGCCCGTGCCCGTGCCGGTCCCGCCGCGCCGAACCGCGAACGCCGACCTGCCCGGGCATGATCGTCCGGGCCGGGGTATCCTGGTCAGGTTGTCCGCGTCCGGACGGGTTCCCCCGTCCCGGAGCGGTCACGACGCACGACCTCCTGCCACGGAAGGACCGTGGCCGCCTAGCCCACAGGAGGTGAGCACGTCTTGCGTCATTACGAGATCATGGTGATCCTCGACCCCAGTCTCGAGGAGCGCACCGTCGCCCCGTCGCTCGACACGTACCTGAACGTGATCCGGACCGCGGGTGGCTCGGTCGAGAAGACCGACGTGTGGGGCCGCCGGCGCCTCGCGTACGAGATCAACAAGAAGGCCGAGGGCATCTACGCTGTCGTCGACCTGCAGGCCACGCCTGCGGCGGTGGCCGAGCTGGACCGTCAGCTGCGGCTCAACGAGTCCGTGCTGCGCACCAAGGTCATCCGGCCGGAGATGCGCTAACAGCAGTCAACCCGGTTCACCACCCGGATCAGCCTCATCAACGCTGTCGTAGGGCTCTGAGAGCCTGTACGGCGAACGATGAGTGCGCGAGGAGATGGTCATGGCAGGAGACACCACCATCACGGTCATCGGCAATCTGACCGATGACCCCGAGTTGCGTTTCACCCCCTCGGGGGCCGCGGTCGCCAAGTTCCGGGTCGCCTCGACACCCCGGTTCATGGACAAGGCGTCCGGCGAGTGGAAGGACGGCGAGCCGCTGTTCCTCGCGTGCACGGTCTGGCGTCAGGCCGCCGAGCACGTCGCCGAGTCGCTGCAACGCGGTGCCCGGGTGATCGTGTCGGGCCGGCTGCGCCAGCGGTCCTACGAGACCCGCGAGGGCGAGAAGCGCACCGTCATCGAGCTTGAGGTCGACGAGATCGGTCCGTCCCTGCGCTACGCCACGGCGAAGGTGCAGAAGATGTCCCGTTCCGGCGGCGGTGGCGGCGGCTTCGGCGGTGGCGGTGGCGGTGGTGGCAACCAGGGCGGCGGCGGAGGCAACTTCGACGACCCCTGGGCCTCGGCCGCACCGGCTCCCTCGCGCGGTGGTTCGGGTGGCGGCAACTTCGACGAGGAGCCCCCGTTCTAATGGCGCCGAGCGCCCGCGATCGCAAACCAGGAGCACGCGCAATGGCTAAGGCCGCTGCACTTCGCAAACCGAAGAAGAAGGTGAACCCGCTCGACAAGGACGGGATTACCTACATCGATTACAAGGACACCGCGCTGCTGCGCAAGTTCATCTCCGACCGCGGCAAGATCCGCGCTCGGCGGGTGACCGGCGTGACCTCGCAGCAGCAGCGGCAGATCGCCCGTGCGGTCAAGAACGCCCGCGAGATGGCGCTCCTGCCGTACACGGCCACGGCCCGCTGAGAGGAGGCACCGATATGAAGATCATCCTGACTCAGGAGGTGTCCGGCCTCGGTGCCCCGGGTGACATCGTCGAGGTGAAGAACGGCTACGGCCGTAACTACCTGCTTCCGCAGGGCTTCGCGATTGCCTGGACCAAGGGTGCGGAGAAGCAGGTCACGGTCATCAAGCGGGCCCGCTCGGCCCGCGAGATCCGCGACCTCGGCCACGCCAACGAGGTCAAGGCCCAGCTTGAGGGCCTGAAGGTCAGCCTGAAGGCCCGCGCCGGCGACGGCGGGCGGCTCTTCGGCTCGGTCACCCCGGCCGAGATCGTCGACGCCGTCAAGGCGGCCGGCGGCCCGGCGCTCGACCGTCGGCGGCTGGAAACGCCCGGCCACATCAAGTCGCTCGGCGCGTACCCGGTCAGCATCAGGCTGCACCCCGAGGTGACCGCCAAGTTCGACCTGAACGTCGTCCAGGGCTGACGTCCGACAGCACCAACCCGCAGGGCCCGCACCGGTGATCCGGTGCGGGCCCTGCGCGCGTCCGGCGCGGCCGATCCGGTCAGCCGATGGGCTGCCCGGTCACCGCGCTGATCATCACCGTCGAGAGCCCGCCGCCGACCACCGCCGCCGCCAGCGCCACCGTCGTCGCCCGCCACGTCGTGCCGACCCGCCGCAGCAGCAGCGCGACCACGAGACTGCTGGCGAGCGCCAGGCCGAACCGGGGCACCCCGTTGACCAGCGAGCCGAGGGCGTGCGATCGCGGTGAGTCGCAGCCGCCACCGCTGATGTCCGTGACGCAGCCGGCCGGTGCCTGACCGTCCAGCGTCAACAGCCAGACGAAGACCAGAATCACCGGCAGCAGGTAGCAGGCCGCCGTGTAGACCAGCGGACGGAACGGCCCGCCCGGGTCCGGATCGAGCAGGTCGTCCTCGAGACGGCGGTTCCATGACCTGGCGGGGATCGGCTCCGCCCGCCGCCGGGCCGGCACGTCGACCGCCCGTGCACCGCCGACCGCCTCAGCCCGGCGACGGGCCGCCTCCGCCCTGCGCCGGGGCGCCGACCGTGCGCGGGGCGTGGTGTACGGCACCACCGGTGACCGCGGCGCGGAGGCGGGCGCGTCCATCCACCGGGGATCGTCGTCGGCGAGCCGGGTGTCCGACCAGAACCCCTCCACGTGCTCCGGCCAGGACCACCCCTCGACCGAGCTCTCCCCGGACCGGGGCTCCGCCGCCCGATCCCAGCGCCCGCCGTCGTCGACCCGGTCCCACTGCCCGGCGTCGGTGGTCGACCGCTCCCAGCCCCCGGTCTCGCCGGCCGGCTCCCACCGCCCGATGTTCCCGGTACGGTCCCACCGGCCGATCTCGCCCGTGCGGTCCCACCGGCCGATGTCGCCGATCTCACCGGTCTGGTCCCAGCGCGCCGCGCCGCCCGGTGACTCCCACCGGCTCTCTACCGACGACCGGTCCCACGCGTGCACGCCCGAGGCGTCCCACGGATCCACCGCAGGCTGGTAGGACGCCGCCTCGGAGGTGGCCTCCGGCGGATCCGCCGCGCCCCGCTCCCACGGATCCACCGCCGGGCGGGTGGACCAGGAATCGGCGTCCGCCCGGCGGCTGCGGCGGGTTCGTCGCCCCACGCCCTCCGGCGCAACCGACTCGGCCGCGCCCGTCGCGGTGACCACGTCCTCCAGCTCGGCCGCGCCCGTCGCGGTGACCACGTCCTCCAGCCCCGACCAGATCACCTGCGGGCGGCGCGACGCCGAACGGCGGGGTCGCGCCGCCCGCGCCGCCCCCGACACGGGGTCGTCCTCGCCGGCCCGCCTGCTGCCCACGTAGCCGTCGTCGTGGGAGGTTTCGTCGCGCCACCCGCCGGATCGCTCCGGCTCGGGGTCCGCCTCGATCGCTGGAGCGTCGCGCCACCCGGCTCGTTCCGGCCCGGGGGCCGCGCCGGCCGGCGGAACGTCACGCCACGTCGTTCCGCTGACCCGCCGCCGACCGGTGGTCGTCTCGGTGGTGCGCCATCCCGCGCCGGAGCGGGGCCGGGCGTCGCCCTCGTCATCGTCGTCGGGTGCCGCGTGTCGACCCCCACCGTCGGCTCGCTCGACGCCCGAGTCCAGAGCCCACCGGGGCAGGTACGTTTCGACCGGCTCCTGCTGGCCGCGACGCGCGGCGCGGCGGCGGCTCGGGGTGCGGTAGCGCTCGGCCGCAGAGCTGTGCGAGTCGGCCGGAGGCTGGTCGCCGGAGGCGTCCCACGGGAGGCCCGGCTGCCACTCGCGCGGGCTGCCCTCCCCGCGTCCCCAGTCCCGGTGTCTCACGGCCGGAGCGTGACCCTTCTGAACCGAAAGTGCAATCCGCTGTCCAGGTGTAGCCGTTTACAGGAGATAGTACGGGACGAAGCGCCGGGAAAGCTCACCAGAAATTTCTCCTCCACAGGGTGGGGATGACGATTGCCCAGGTCACGGCGTTTCGGGGGGGAATTCCCCACCACTTATCCACAACCTGTGCACACCCTGCGCACATGCTTGTCCACCGGCGTCCACAGGTTGTCCCAAGGCTCGTCCACCGGCCTGGTTGAGTCGCTGACCTCGGGTTCCGTATGGTTGCCTCTCGACCGACGGTGCGATGACCCCCGATCGACCCGACCGGTCCGATCGGACGTCGTCGCGCCCAGCGGCGGAGCGGTAGTCCAAGCCGACGCAGCGGAGGGGGGATCCCGTGTCGGTCACCGACGACATGCGGACGGAACCACGGAGCGGCGGCCAGCCATCGGCTCCCGCGCAGAGAGACGGCCAGTTCGAGAAGACCCCGCCCCAGGACGTCGCCGCGGAGCAGTGCGTCCTCGGTGGCATGCTGCTGTCCAAGGACGCCATCGCCGACGTCGTCGAGATCCTGAAGTCCAACGACTTCTACCGGCCGGTGCACGCCACGATCTTCGACGCCATTCTCGACATCTACGGCCGGGGCGAGCCCGCCGACGCGATCACCGTGGCCGCCGCCCTGGCCGACTCCGGCGACCTGGCCCGCATCGGCGGCGCGCCCTACCTGCACACCCTCATCGCGACCGTCCCGACCGCCGCGAACGCCGCCTACTACGCCCGGATCGTCGGGGAGCGGGCGGTGCTCCGCCGCCTCGTCGAGGCCGGCACCAAGATCGTGCAGCTCGGGTACGGCACCGGCAACAACGGCAGCCGCGACGTCGACGACATCGTCGACCTGGCGCAGCAGGCCGTCTACGAGATCACCGAGCGCCGGGTCAGCGAGGACTTCGCCATCCTGGCGGACATGCTCCAACCCACCCTCGACGAGATCGAGGCGGTGGGCGCCCAGGGCGGCGTCATGACCGGCGTCCCGACCGGCTTCACCGACCTCGACCGGCTGCTCAACGGCCTGCACCCCGGCCAACTGATCATCGTGGCCGGTCGGCCCGGTCTGGGCAAGGCGCTCGCGCTGGACACCCCGCTGCCCACCCCCGACGGCTGGACCACGATGGGTGAGGTGGCGGTCGGGGACCGGCTCCTCGCGGCCGACGGCACCCCGACCATCGTCACGGCGGTCTTCGAGGTACGGCACGACCGTCCCTGCTACGAGGTCGAGTTCTCCGACGGCTCGGTCATCGTGGCCGACGCCGAGCACCTGTGGAGGACCACCGCCCGGGAGGGCGTGGTGACGACCGCCCGGATCGCCGCCACGCTGCGCACCGGGACGACGGACCGGCGACCCCGCTACGCCGTCGAGAACTGCGCACCGCTGCGGCTGCCCGAGCGGGACCTCGCCGCCCCGCCGTACACGCTCGGGGTGCGGGTCGGCGGCGGGCACGCCGAGGGGCACCTCCCGCCGGAGTACCTTCGCGCGTCGGAGGACCAGCGCCGGGCGCTGCTCGCGGGCCTGATGGACACCGCCGGGACGGTGACCCCTGCCGGGGACCTGCGGTACACCTCGACCTCCGAACGGTTGATCGAGTGCGTCCGGGAACTCGTGGTCAGCCTCGGCTACCGGTGCACGGTCGACGAGCAGCCGGCGCGGGAGGGCTCGTCCGTCGCGTACACCGTGGACTTCTCCACGGCCGATCCCGTCTTCCGCCTGGAGGACAAGCGGGCGGCGCACGCCGAGCGGACATCCCCGGACAGCCGCGCCCGGTTCATCGTCGACGTCCGGCCGGTGCTGAGCGTCCCGGTCCGCTGCGTGACGGTGGACAACCCGGACCACCTCTACCTGGCCGGCCGGTCCATGATCCCGACGCACAACAGCACCGCGAGCATGGACTTCGCCCGGAACGCGGCCATCCGAGCCAACCAGGCGTCGGCGATCTTCTCGCTGGAAATGAGCAAGGTCGAGATCGTCATGCGACTGCTTTCGGCCGAGGCCCGCGTCCCACTGCACGTGCTGCGCAGCGGCCAGCTCTCCGACGACGACTGGACCAAGCTGGCCCGGTGCATGGGCGAGATCAGCGAGGCCCCGCTCTTCGTCGACGACACGCCGAGCATGAACCTGATGGAGATCCGGGCGAAGGCGCGTCGGCTCAAGCAGAAGCACGACCTGAAGCTGATCGTGGTCGACTATCTCCAGCTCATGACGTCGCCGAAGCGCACCGAAAGCCGGCAGCAGGAGGTTGCGGACCTGTCCCGTGGCCTCAAGCTGCTCGCCAAGGAGGTCGAGTGCCCGGTGATCGCCGTGAGCCAGCTCAACCGTGGCCCCGAGCAGCGTACGGACAAGCGACCGCAACTGTCCGATCTGCGCGAATCGGGTTGCCTCACCGCAGAGACCAGGTTGCTCCGTGCGGACAACAACGCCGAGGTGACTCTGGGCGAGCTCCTTGCCGGAGGGGCCAGGGACATCCCCGTCTGGGCGCTCGACGAGGGGCTCCGCTACACCCCTCGGACCATGACCCACGTCTTCCCGAGCGGCACCCGTGAGGTCTTCCGGATGACGCTGGCGTCCGGGAAGCAGATCGATGCCACCGCCAACCACCCCTTCCTGACCTTCGCGGGCTGGGTACCGCTCGGAGAGCTGGCGGCCAGGGCACGTATCGCCACACCGAGGCACGTTCCCGCGCCGCTTGCCTCCAGGCCGTGGCCCGAGGAAGAGGTGGTGTTGCTGGCTCATCTGCTGGGTGACGGCTCGTTCGTCCGACGACAGCCGATTCGGTACGCCAGCTGCGATGAGCAGAACCTGCGTGCTGTTGCGGAAGCGGCGAAGTACTTCGGCATCTCCCCTGTCCGGGATGACGACGCCGCAGCAGGGGCGACCACTCTGCGGCTGCCTGCCCTGCACGGACCAGCTGAGGGTCGCCGGGATCCCGTTGCCGAGTGGTTGGACGGACTCGGGCTGTTCGGGCTCAGGTCGCACGAGAAGTTCGTGCCGCAGGCTGTCTTCGGTCTGCCCAAGGCACAGATCACTTCCTTCCTCCGTCACCTGTGGGCGACGGACGGTTCCGCCTGCCGCAACGAGTCCGGCCACGGTGGCGGGGTCTACTACTCCTCGACCAGCCGCCGAATGCTGGAGGACGTCTCCCGTCTCCTGCTCCGGTACGGCATCACGGCCCGCCTGGAGGTCGTACCGGTTGCGCGCCAACAGACCCAGTACACGCTCGACATCTGCGGGCGGGACGACCAGCTTCGCTTCCTCCGGGAGATCGGGGTGCACGGCGAGCGGTCGGCCAACTGCGCTGCCCTTCTGGTCGCCCTGGAGGCGAGGGAGAGCAACACCACCGTCGACACCGTACCGAGGGAGGTCTGGTCGGAGGTCCGTGGGATCCTGATCGACCAAGGTCTGAGCCAGCGGGACGTCGCGAAGGCGATCGGAGCTCAGGATTGTGGCAGCGCGTCGTGGGAGCGTGCCCCCAGCAGGTCCAGGCTGGCGAAGATCGCTGCGGTCCTCGACTCGGTGGATCTTGAGCTGCACGCCACCAACGACATCTTCTGGGACGAGATTGTCTCGATCGAGTCGATCGGTGAGCGTGAGGTGTACGACGCGACGGTCCTCGGCACGCACAACTTCATCGCCAACGGCATCGCCACCCACAACTCCATCGAGCAGGATGCTGACGTGGTAATCCTCCTGCACCGGGATGACTACTACGACAAGGAGTCGCCGCGTGCGGGGGAGGCGGACTTCATCGTTGCCAAACACCGGAATGGGCCGACCGACTCCATCACCGTGGCCGCGCAGCTCCACCTCTCCCGCTTCGTCGACATGGCGATCGTCTGAGCCGGCGAGGCCGCGCCCCCGGCCGCTGAGCCGCCCAGCCGCCCCAGCACCCCAGCCGCTCAGCCGATCAAGGGGAACCAGCCGGCAACCTCGCCGAGCGCCTGCCGGTCCCGGTCGGTCAGCGGCACCCGGCCGGCGGCCTTGAGCAGGAAATCGCGGTCGTCCCAGTCCGCCGGGCGGACCGCGTCGTCGCTGAGCAGGCCGCCCAGACTCGTCACCGCGACCCGGACGGGCAGTGGGGCGGGCGGCGGAGCGTCGGACAGGTCGACGATCAGGTCGAGGTGGTGCACGACCGCCTCGGTGGTGAGCGTGGCCAGCAGGTCCGGTACCCGCAGCACGTGGCCCTGGGTGGCGACGAAGCCGGCCGGGTCGGCCGCGGCGGCGGCGCGTACGGCGGCGGGGGCGGTGTCGGCCCAGACCCGGACCACTCCGCTCGGGCGTTCGAAGGCGGCGGCCGAGCGCCGGGCCCACCCGGCGTGCCGGGCATCGCCGCCGGCGTCGTTGCGCGTCGCCCGCCGACCGGTCCCGGTCTCCGCGCCGTCGGTCGACGGGGCGAAGGCCCGCCAGTAGGAGACGTCGTCGGAGTCGGCCGGCCCGTCGGCGGGGCTGGCGAGCGCGACCAGTGCCCGCTGCGCGTCGCAGAGCACGTGGAACAGCAGGTCGGCGACGAGCCAGCCCCGGCATCGGGTGGGCCGTTGCAGGCCGGCGTCGTCGAGCGGGGCCACGACAGCGGTGATCCCCGCGTACGCCTGCGCCAGCGCCTCGGGCTGCGAAACGGCCGTCATGGACGCAGCCTCGCACGGTCAGATGCTCACGTCATGTCGGCGACGTGGGGGTGCCACCGGACGGAGCATCCCCACGTCGCCGACGCGGTCAGGCGCCCGCACCCTGCGGGCGCGCCCGGTCAGTCGAAAAGTTCGCCGAGGAAGCCGCCGTGGTGCTTCTTGCGGCGGTAGTGGCCGTGGTAGCCGTGCGATTGGCTGTGCCCGCCATGCGCGGGGGCGGGCACAGCCAATCGCACGGCTACCAC
>NZ_SMKJ01000194.1:0-13831 GCF_004348615.1 Micromonospora sp. KC207 | reverse complement strand
CCCCAAGCTCACCTCGCCGGCGCCCTCGCCGACGCCGGGTGGTCGCACCCCTCTTCCAGACGGCGGCTCGCGGCCCCTGCCCACCCTGCTGCCGCCGTCGGGCGCACCGGCGCTGCCCGGGCTGCCGCCGTCCGCCGGCGACCTGCCGGGCTGAGCCGGGCTGCGCACCCCCCCGGCCGGGCCGGTCCCGGGGCGGCGTGCCGGTTCTGGTCACCCCACCGGTGCGGCGGCTGTTCAACGGCAGCCAGCTCACCGACATCGCGCTGCACGTCAACAGCGTCGGGGTCAACCTGCCGGCCGGCTTCGCCCCGTCAGCGGAGCCAGGGGACGGAGCGGTCGAGACGTCCCTGCCGCATGAGTTCCCGGCGCAGCGGGATCTCCTCATCGACGTACCCGTCCCACCCGACGCACCAGCGTCGACGGGGCGAACTGGTCGATGCGCTGGCTGAAAGCCTGCCGGAGGCAGCGGGTGAACAGCTCTCCGCCGGCCGGCTCCCGGGCGCGCCGGGGAGCGAGTCGCGGGCAGTTTGGCCTGCCGAGGGGTCCGTTCCCTCTGGGGCGCGACAGCCTATGCCCAGTTCACGGTGAACGCGTCGGCGGCCGGTACGGCGGTGTTGGGGTCCGGTTCGCCAATGGTGCCAGTTGACAGCACGCTCCCGGGAGCAGAGTGACACAGCGAAGCGTCCCCCACCTAGCAGGAGCTACGTGGGGGACGCTTCGATCAGGCACGTGGGACGACACTCGCCGGGCCAAGAAGCTGACCAACCCGGCCGGCGACCGGCGTACGGCTAACGGAACCTGACCTGTACGGCGTCCCGTGCCGTCTCGATGTTCCGCTCGACCAAGCGGACCAGGATCATCTTCGGGCCGGAGTCGTACCTGTGGGTGTCGACGTTGAAGGTCCAGTCCGTCAGACCCTCGGCTGCCCGCCACCCGGTCTGGTCGGCCGCGCCGTTGCGGTCCACCACCTGCCACTGCACCACCGCGTTCGGTGCCACCCTGAACGTGCTCGCCGTAACCGCCGACGTGGTGCTGTCCACACGCGCCCGGGCGTAGATGGTGTGCTCACCAACCGGCAGCCTGCCGAGCGACAGCGACCAGGTGCCGGTCGCCGGGTCGAGCACCGCCTTCACCGGGTTGCCGAACGACGCGTCGTCGACGGATACCTCGACCCGGCGCTGGCTCGGGTGGTCGCCCGCGCCGGTCGGGTCCTCGCCCAGGTCAGGGACCGCGTACCTCCCGCCGGCCAGCACCGTCTCGTCCTCGGAGACCGCGCTCCCGCCCGCCGGCGAGTCGACCGTCACCCCAAAATCCAGCCCGGCCGGGGGCAGCGGCGCGGGCGTGATCTGTACGCGGGAAGCGTGCTGGCCTTCGAACCCGAATGCCCACGACCGCGCTCCGAGCAGTTGCACCTGGAACGTGAGCTGCTCCCCGGTGAACGCCGGCCGGGTGGTGCGGTACGAGAAGGCGTACCGGGTCCAGCAGGTCTCGCCGAGGGTGGCGCAGGCCGCGCCGCCCGGCCCGCTGCCGAGCATCGGCTGGGCCAGCCCTTCGCCGGTGCCGATCTCGCGGTCGGTGGCCATGAGTACGCCGACCGGCCGGATCACGGTGGGTGTCTCACCGGCGATGTACAGCTCCACGTTGACCGTCGACCCGGCGGGCAGCGGTGCGTCGAGGGTGTCCGTACCGGCGAAGATGCCCACCGGCCGGAACGCCGCGACCACCGACGTGACCCGCGACTCGAAGCAGGGTTCCAGGTCGCCAGGGCGGTTGGCGCGGTCCATGTACTGCTCGTTGTTCGTCGCCGCGCAGCCCGTCACGCCGGGTGTCGACGCGACGCGGCGGTGCAGCCAGTACGACAGGGTGTTGTCACCGAGCGGCTGGAGCCTGGATTGTGCCGCGGGCGACGTGGCCGCCGCGACCTTCTGCAGTACGGACAGCGCGCCGGCGGACGTGGCCACGTCGGCGAGGTCCACGCCGAGCCCGCTGGCGAGCGCCGAGGAGTCGGCCTTGCCGTCGCCGTCGCGGTCGAAGCCACCCCACAGCGTGTCCCGCACGGCCCGGTCGTACGCGAAGAACTGGTCCTCGAACGGCCGCTCGGGCAGTTGCGTCTCGCCGAGCAGAACGGCGATCGCCCGCTGGGCGGCGGCCGGGGTGGCGGCACCGTACCCCTCGAAGAGCACGTTCGGCTCGCCCGTGTACGGCGCGGTCAGCGGGTACGCGTACGGCGCCCCGGTGTTGTCCCGCCCGAGCGGCAGCGCGCTCTTGAGTACGGCTTGCCGCAGCTCGTCGCGGGTCAGCTTGCCGTCGGCGAGGTAGACGCTCTCCGTGCGGGGCACGCCCACCGCCACCGCCTGTCCGGGGCGCTGCCCCGCGGCGCCATCGCCGAGAGCGGCGCGAACCTGGCCGAGCACCGCGCCGAAAACCCCTGCGGTGTACGGCGTGGCGGCGGAGGTGCCGCCGAAGGCGCACTGACCGATGGTGCCGGACCGGCAGGCTGAGGGCAGGTTGCCGTCACCCCAGGACGACAGGTGTACCGGGATGCCGTCACCGACGATCGCCCGCTGGTTGTCGCGTCGGATCGCGCCCACGGTGATGTTCCAGTCCGGGCCGGTCTGGTCGGAGTGCCAGGTGCTCACCGGAACGTCGAACGCGTTGCCGACCCCGTTGCCGGCGGCAAACAGGGTGGTCTGGCCGCGTTCCGCCGCCCGCTTGGTCACCTCCTGGCCGTTGGAGACCGGACCGACGGGCGCGCCGCCGACGTAGCCGAACGAGTTGCTGGAGATGTCGAC
This sequence comes from Micromonospora sp. KC207, assembly GCF_004348615.1. NCBI lineage: Bacteria > Bacillati > Actinomycetota > Actinomycetes > Micromonosporales > Micromonosporaceae > Micromonospora > Micromonospora sp. KC207. Next base: position 11,039 of record NZ_SMKJ01000194.1, on the reverse strand, counting down.
CCAGGGCAGTTGGGCCACGACGGATTCGTCCAGTGCCTCGACCACGACCAGCAGGCAGGTCGGACAGTAGCCGTACCGGTTGCCCGCGGAGACCGAGGCCGACCCGGAGCCGTGCCCGTTGTCGTCCAGGATCGGATGCGGGTCGTCGGATGAGGTGACCCCGGTCGAGCCGCCGGAGTCCACCGCTCCGATGATCTTCGTGCCGGGGATCCAGTACATCGAGCCCGGCTGGATCGTGGTGTTGCCCGACCAGAGCTTCGTGTCCTCCGGCGGGAAGTAGCCCCGGCCGAGCGTGATGTCCAGCGCCTTGGCGTCCTTCGGATAGCCGGGGATGTAGTCGCTGGGGTGCCGGGTGAAGTTCTTGGTCAGCGCGAGAACGTCCGGGTCCGGGTAGGTCTGCGCGGAGAATTCGAGGTGGTACGGGTTGATGCCGGTGTCGGCGACGCCGATCACGGTCAGCGGTGTGGTCTTCGAAGCGATCACCGCCGGGTCGGCCACCAGGACGCTGGTGGTCTCGCGCCGTTCGAGTCCCGCCGCGTCGGTGGCCTTCAGCGTCACCAGGTGCCGCCCCTCGGGCAGGTGTGCGGTAACCGAGCCGCCAGCGCTCTCGAACACCCCGTCGCCGTCGAGGTCCCAGCCCGCGACGACCGGCGCTGCTCCGCCGCGGACCGTGCCGCGCAGCGCCTGCTCGGCACCGGTCGCGAACGCGTAGGGCCCGCCGGACACCACCTCGGGCCGCGGGTCGGTGGCACCGGTCTCGCCGGTCACCACGACCCGTACCTGCTCCGGCGGCACGGTGGCGAACTTGACCGCGACCGCCCGCCAGGCACCGGGCGCGGGCGAGGGAACCACCGCCTCCTCCGGCCGTCCGGCAGACGCGCCGGACGACGCCACCCGGACGCCTGTCGGGTCGTACACCTCCAGGTCGTAGTCGTTGGCGGCGTTGGTGAAGGAGAGCTTGACGGTGATCCGCCGGGTCCCGGTCGGCACCGTGAAGCCGAACTCCATCCGCTCCCCGGTCGCGACGGCTCCCGGGGTGAGGTCGCTGTCGGTCCGGTCCAGCAGCGTGGTCTGGCCGGACCGGAAGACCACCACGCGTACGCTGTCCGAACTGGACTTCCCGGCTGCGTCGCGCACGGTCAGGGTCACCGGGTAGCTGCCCGCGGCCAGGCCGGCGGTGTCCAGCTCGGTGCTGGACGCGTCGGGGCTGACGAGTTTGCCGTTCGGGCTGGACCAGGTGAACTGGTAGGGGGCGGTGCCGCCGTACGCCGAGCCGAGCAGGACGGCACGCTCGCCGGCGGCGACGAACGCGCTGTCACCGGCGTCGGCGACCAGCGGCGTCGGCGAGGGGGCGGGGATCGTGGCGGAGGGGTTGGCCCTCCCGGCGACCGCGACCATACCCGACAACGGTGCCGACACCCTGCCGTTCTTCACGGGATTGCCGCCGACGGTGGCGACCGTCACTGTTGCCGAGGTCGCCGCGCCGGCGGCGCCCGGTGGGGTGGCGACGATCAGGGCGAGTGTCACGACACCGGCCGTGACGAGGGCGCCTCGTGTCTTGATGGACACGCGGGTTCCCCTTTCTCTGGAGGAAAGACCGACGGGAGTCTGTCTGCCGCTTATATCGGCCGGGCCGGCGGTTGCGTTACAGCCGCTCGCGCCGCTGCGCGCGCAGACACCCGCCAATCGGTCAAAACGGGGGCGTCCTGCGGCGGGCATCCGACGTCTGTGGTTCGACGCCGGGACGACGCAGGGCCGGCTGCCCGTCGGCCGTGGGAACTCGGATCAGCCGGCGCCGAAGCAGACGAACGCCGCGGCGGTGGCCCGGGCCGGGCCGTCGCCGGTCGCGCCGAACGCCTGCTGCGCTTCGGCCAGGGCCCGCGCCAGGCGGGCACCGGCGCGCATCCGGCGGTGCAGGTCCAGCATCAGCGCGGTGGTGGGCTCGGCCGGCGCCCGCATCGGCGAGATTCTAGCGCTGCGCTGGGAAGGTCTCGATCTCGCCGCTGAACGCCCGACCTCACCATCTGCGGCACGATCGTCGGCCTCGAATGGGTCACCCGCACACCTTCCGCAAGACCGTCGCGACCCTGATCGACAAGGAGGCCGACGCCAAAAGCGCCGCAGCCCAGCTCGGGCACGCCACCGAGCAGGTCACCAACAAGCACTACATCGTCAAACCCGCCCTCGCCCCGGACAGCTCCGACATCCTCGAACAGCTTGGGGCAGGTCCGGAGATCACCGGTCCTGCGCCTCAAGATCGTGGGAAGCGCCGGGCCAAGTAGACCCTGCACCCCCGCTGGCAGGTGTGCTGAACCTGATCGCTGGTAGGCGTTTCTGGGGGTTTTCGGGGGGCGATCCGAAACCGCATCGATGAAAAGGAGGCCCTGACCAGCTGATGCTGGTCAGGGCCTCACCTTGAGCCGCCTGACGGAATCGAACCGTCGACCTACGCATTACGAGTGCGTCGCTCTAGCCGACTGAGCTAAGGCGGCAACGATCGTCAAGTGTACGGCACACCCCCGCCGCCGCCACAGCGGGATGCCTCGCGGCGACCCCGGGGCCACGAGGTGCCGCCCTGCCAACCGGGCATCCGGCCCGTCCCTGCTCGCACCCGACAGCGGATCGGCCCCGTCCGGACTACGCTGCGGCGGGTGACCGACGATCGCACCCCCGTCGACGGCCCGGCCCCCATCGATGATCCCGACGCCGACCGCGCCTTCGCCCGGACGTCCCGCCGCCCGCGCAGCACGGACCCGCTGGAGCTGGGCTTCACCCCGCGCAAGCCCGTGCCGTGGCTCGCGCCGCTGCTGCTGATCAGCACCGGCCTGCGTACGCTGCTGGCGGCGCTGTTCGGGGCGTACCTCGACAAGCGGGAGTTGCAGAACGCGTTCGGCGACGGGGTCTTCCGCCAGGTCGGACCGGACGGCGGGCTGTGGCTGGACTACGTGGCCGACCTGGGCGACGGCTTCAACGCCACGTACTCGGTCGCGTACCTGCTCGCCCAGCCTGAGCTGGCGGTCGACGGGCACCGGCTGCCCCGGGCGCAGACCCTGGTGATGGGCGGCGACCAGGTCTACCCGTCGGCGTCGTACTCGGCGTACGAGGACCGGTGCAAGGGCCCGTACCAGGCCGCGCTGCCGGTCACGCCGCCCGAGCGGCCCACCCTGTTCGCGGTCCCCGGCAACCACGACTGGTACGACGGGCTGACCGCCTTCCTGCGGCTGTTCGTCCGCTCCCGGGACCGGCACTTCGGCGGCTGGGGCACCGGCCAGTCCCGCTCGTACTTCGCCGTCGAGCTGCCCGCCGACTGGTGGCTGCTCGGCCTCGACGACCAGTCCGGCTCGTACCTGGACGACCCGCAGCTCACCTACTTCGACGCCGTCGCGAAGCGGCTGGGGCCGCGCAGCCGGGTGATCCTGGCCGTGCCGGCACCGACGTGGGTCAAGGCCGCCGACCATCCCACGGCGTACGACTCCATCGACTACTTCCTGCGGACAATCGTCACGCCGACCGGGGCGCGGGTGCGGCTGCTGATCTCCGGCGACCTGCACCACTACGCCCGGTACGCCGGCCCGGACCGGCAGCTCATCACCTGCGGCAGCGGCGGGGCGTACCTGTACCCGACCCACCACCTGCCGGAGCGGATCGAGGTGCCGCCGAAGGACACCCTGTCCCGGCGGGCCAGCCGCAGCCTCCCGTACGACCTCGCGGCCAGCTTCCCCGACCGGGCCCGCTCCCGCCGGTACCGCTGGGGGGTCTTCGCCCGGCTGCCGAGACGCAACCCGGGGTTCGGCACCCTGCTGGGCACCGTGCACACCCTGCTCATGCTGGCCATGGCCGGGGTGGCGACGGGCCGGGCCGGCGGCACCGAGCAACGGCTGCTGAGCGTCCCGCTGGTGGCGATGCTGGTGGTGACGATGCTGGGCGCGGTCTTCTTCGCGAAGCCGCCGAGCGCCAGCGGCAAGCGGCACGTGCGGCACTGGATCCTCGGAGTCGTACACGGGGTGGCGCAGGTGGCGCTCGCCGCCGCCGGCACCTGGGCCTGGCTGTCGGTGCCCCTGCACGACTGGCCGTGGCCGCTGCCGGTGGCGGCCGCGGCGGTGGTGTACGGCCCGCTGATCGGTCTCCTCGCCAGCGAACTGGTGGCGGCGTACCTGCTGGTCGCCGGGGCGTTCGGGGTGAACGTCAACGAACTGTTCGCCGGTCAGGGCATCGAGGACGCCAAGGCGTTCCTGCGGATGCGCATCGACCCGGACGGCACGTTGACCGTCTACCCGATCGCGGTGGACCGGGTCGCCCGCGACTGGCGGCTGAATCCCGACCGGTCGCCGACCGCCTCCTGGCTGACCCCGAAGGACCCGCTGACCCCGCGGCTGGCCGAGCCGCCCGTCGTGCTGGAGCCCTGACCGCCTCAGCCGGTGTAGTGCTGGTCGTGGGCCTGGCGAGGGGCGCAGACGGCGGCCCGGCTGCACGAGCAGCGGGAGCCGTCGGCGTCCAGGCGGACGGTCACCGCGTCTCTCGGGACGCTGTGGCCGACCACGCGGCCCTCCCCTTCCGGCGTCGTGACGCGGGCACCGACGGCCGGGGCCGACTCCTGGAACCTGGCGTACAGCGGATGTTCGTACTTCAGGCAGCACATCAGCCGGCCGCAGGCCCCGGAGATGCGCAGCGGGTTGAGCGGCAGGTCCTGGTCCTTGGCCATCCGGATCGTCACCGGCTCGAAGTCGGTGAGGAAGGTGGCGCAGCACAGGTCGCGCCCGCAGGAGCCGATGCCGCCCTGGACCCGCGCGGAGTCCCGGGCGGAGAGCTGGCGCAGCTCGACCCGGCAGTGCAGGGTGGCCCCCAGGTCGCGGACGAGGGACCGGAAGTCGACCCGGTGCGGGGCGGTGAAGTAGATCGTGGTGCGGTCCCCGCCGCCGTCGGCGGTGGCGAGCACGTGGTCGACGGCGACCACCTTCATCGGCAGGCCGTGCTCGCGGATCAGCCGCTTCGCGGCCACCTTCGCCTCGGCCTTGCGCCGCCGCAGCAGCTCGTCGCGGCGCAGGTCGTCGTCGCCGGCCAGGCCGGCGAGCCGGGGGAAGCCGTCGGTGTCCTCGCTGACCCACTGCGCGGCCCAGACGCACTCCGCGACCTCGGGACCGTCGTCGGTGGGGACCAGCACCCGGTCGCCCACCTGCGGGCGGAACTCGCCCGGGTCGAGGTAGTAGAGACGCCCGTACCGGTTGAAGCTGACCGCGCAGAGCATGCCCATGCCATCACCCTACGACGCGGTGACGCCCGACACCCACTCGCGCGTCACCGCCGGTCATCGGACCCGCAGCGGCGAGTCGTGGTACGCGACGCCGGCCGTCGACCCGCGCCAGGTCGTCTCCGCGAGGCTCGGCGACCACTGGCGCAGCAGCGTCTCCGCTCCGTCGTACGCCACCCCGAGCACGGCCAGCACCCGGTGGGCGATGTCGGCCGCCGCGAGCAGCCCCGCCACGCCGGGCTCGGCTCCCGGGGCGGTGGCGGCGTGCACCCGGACCGCCTCGGCGGAGCCGAGCACGTCGGCGAGCGCGCGGGCCAGCGCGAGGCGGCTGCCCTCCATCCAGTCGGCGAGGGCGTCCGCGTACCCGGCCGTGGCCTCCAGCCGGCCCACCAGGCTCTCCGGGCCCTCGTCTAGGTGGCGCAGCAGCGCCGAGCGCGCCTGGTCGTACGCCGAGGCGGCCGGCCCGGACCAGGCGGCGGGGTCGGTGAGGGTGCGGCACACCTCGTCGTACCCCCGGACGAGCCCGCGCACCGCGTGGCCGGCGCCGTTCAGCGGGGCCGGGTGCAGGTCGAGGAAGCCCCGCAGGGCGTCGCCGGGGAGCACCTGCATGCGGCGCAGCAACGGCCAGAGCCGGTGCCCCTCGGGCGCTCCGCCGGCGAGCAGCGTGTCGACCCGGCCGAGCAGGTCCAGCCCCGGCTCGGCGAGGCGGTCCAGGGCGTCCATCAGACCTCCCGGCCCAGCCGGCGGCGGACGGCGTCGTCCACCCCCGCGTACCGGTCGGCGGCGCTGCGCACGGCGGACGCGGCGGCGGTGAGCCGGGTCGCGGCGACGGCCGCCTCCCGGGCCCGGTCGCCGGTGGCGTCGGTCCACCGCCGGTGCAGCGCCCGGCCGATCTCGCCGGGGCGGCCCGGGACGTGCGCGCCGAACGCCGGGTGCGGCGGGTCGGTGGCGGTGACGGCGCGGGCGAGCGCCTCCAGGGCGGCGCTGGCCTCCTCCAGCCGGGCGGCGAGGGCGCGCAGCTCGTCCACGTCAGGCCCCCGCGAGCGGCCGGTACGCGGCGAACGTCTCGTTGTGCAGCTTCTCCCGGGCCCACTGGGCAGCGTCGGCGGCGGCGGCCACGGCGGCGCGCACGGAGGCGGCGACGTCCCGGTGGTGGCGTTGGTGCAGCGGGCCGAGGAAGCGCACGTCGGTGATCCGGCCGCCGGCGGTGACCACCACCTCGACCAGCCCGTCCGGGGAACGCACGGTGACCTCCACGGTCGCCACCGCCTGGTCGAACTCGGCCTGCAACGCCTCGATGCGGCGGTAGCGCCGCACCGCCTCCTCGATCCAGGCCTCGTCGATCTCCCCCCGAGGCATCGCGGACTCCTCCCGGCAGTGCACTCACTGAGTGTGCCGCCACGGTCACCACGGCATCACCGGACCGTACCGCACACCAATCGGACCTGTCGATGGCCTGTGGACGGAGCAGGGTTGGGCGGTCAGCCCTTCCAGAGGGACAGCATCATCGCCTCCACCGCGATGCGCGGCTTGACGTTGGCCTCGATGGCGGCCCGGCACTCCAGCACGGCCTCCAGCCGGCGCAGCGCCCCCTCGGCGTGCCACTTCTGCGCGCCCGCCTCGGCCAGCGCGGCGGTGTCGGTGTGCACCGGGGCGACCGGCGCGCGCAGCGCCGCGATCAGCGCGTCGCGGTAGAAGCCGGCGAGGTCGACCAGGGCCCGGTCCAGGGCGTCCCGCTGGGCCCGGGTGGCCCGCGACTTCTGCCGCTTCTCCAGGTCCTTGAGCTGCCCTTGGGCACCGCGCATCGCGCCGGCCGCACCCCGGCCGGTGCCGCCCGCGCCAAGCGCCGTCTGCAACGCGGCCCGTTCCGCCTCGTCGAGTTCGGTGACGGACGCGGCGGCCTCCGCCTCGGCGGCCTCGATCAGCGCGGACGCCGCGTCGAAGGCGGCGCCCACGCCGGTCAGCCGGCGCGGCACGGCGAGCACGGCGTCGCGCCGCCTGCGGGCCTCCGGGTCGCCGGCGAGCCGCCGGGCCCGGCCCACGTGCCCCTGCGCGGCAGCCGCCGCCCACCGCGCCAAGTCCGGCGCGATCCCGTCCCGGCGGACCAGCACCTCGGCCACCGCCTCGGGCGCGGGCTGCCGCAGCGGTACGAGCCGGCAGCGCGATCGGATGGTCACCGAGACGTCGTCCGGGTGGGTCGACGGGGCGCAGAGCAGGAACACCGTGCGTGGCGGCGGCTCCTCGACGGCCTTGAGCAGCGCGTTGCCGGCCGCTTCGGTGAGTCGGTCGGCGTCGGAGATGATCACCACCTGCCAGCGCCCGCCGGACGGGGTGCTGGCCGCCCGCAGCACCAGGGCGCGCATCTCGCCGACGCCGATGCTGAGCCCCTCGGGCACCACCAGCCGCACGTCGGCGTGGGTGCCGGCCATGGTGGTGTGGCAGCCCGGGCACGCGCCGCACCCGGTGCCGTACGCGCACTGGAGGGCGGCGGCGAAGGCGCGGGCGGCCACCGAGCGGCCCGAGCCGGGCGGCCCGGTGAAGATCCACGCGTGGGTCATCCCGGCCCCGGGCTCGGCGGCGGGCCCGGCGCCGCCCGGCCCGTCGGCGTTCTCGGCCTCCGCCTCGGCGGCGAGGTCGTCGAAGCCGTCGGTGTCCTCGAAGCCGGCGGGTGCCTCGGGTCGGGCGGGAGCGCCTGCGACCGTGGGGCCGGCGGAGGACGCCACGCGCGCGAGGGCGGCCTGCCGGAGTTGGGCGGCGGCCGACGCGGCAGCCCGCCGCAGCGTGTCGACCGCCTCGTCCTGCCCGACCAGGTCGGCGAAGACGCCCGGCGGGATGGCGGAGACGCCCGGCATCAGGTCCGGTGCTCCATCGTCACCAGCTCCGCGTCGGATAACTCGGGCTGCACCGAGGTGTCCGGCCCCTGGGCGGGACGGGGGTGCACGATGCCGGCCGGGTCGACCAGGAACTCCCTCACCCGCAGGGCGACCAGCGCGGCGGTCTCCTCGACCGGGCGGGACGCGTCCAGCACCAGGTAGCGCCTCGGGTCGTTCGCGGCGAGGTCGAGGAAGGCGTACCGGACCCGCTCGTGGAAGGCGACGGACTCGGCCTCCAACCGGTCGGTTCCCTCGCTGCGGGCGGCGACCCGGGACAGGCCGGTGTGCGGGTCCACGTCGAGCAGCACCACCAGGTCGGGCTTGAGCCCGCCGGTGGCCCAGGAGGAGAGCCAGGAGACCTCGTCGACGGGAAGCGTCCGCCCGGCCCCCTGGTACGCCAGGGACGAGTCGACGTACCGGTCGCTGATCACCACCGCGCCCCGGGCCAGCGCCGGCCGGACCACGGTCGCGACGTGGTGCGCCCGGTCGGCGGCGTAGAGCAGCGCCTCGGCGCGCGGCGACGGGCCCTCGACGGTGGCGTCGAGCAGCAGCGCGCGGATCCGCGCCCCGACCTCGGTGGCTCCCGGCTCCCGGGTCACCACCACCTCGCGCCCCTGCCCGCGCAGCCGCTCGGCGAGCGCGGCGAGCTGGGTGGACTTGCCGGCCCCCTCGCCGCCCTCGAAGACCACGAAGAGCCCGCTGGAGACGAAGTTCTCGGCCGGCATCAGCGGGCGGCCCCGGATCGACCCCCAGAGGTCGGCGAGGACCGGCACGCCCTTCTTGTCGTCCATCTGGCCGAAGGCGCTGATCCCGGCGAAGATGCCGGCGGCACCGGCGGCGAGCAGCAGCAGCCGGGTGGAGGAGACGGAGATGCCGAGGTCGGCGATGGTCAGCTTGCGGGACCCGCCGACGCCGACCAGGAGACTGCTCAGCGCGATGGCCAGGATCAGCACCAGCCGGGTGCCGATCTGCACGACCGCGAAGACCCGGCCGCGTACCTCGTCGGCGACCTCGCCGCCGAGCAGCGTGGTGCCGGCGAGGAAGGCCATCCCCGCGCCCGCGCCGACCAGGATCGCGCCGAGCATCGCCATGGACAGGTGCACGGCGAACGCGAGCACCAGCACCGACGCGCTGGCCAGCACGATGCTCATGCCGAACCAGCGCCGCCGGGACATGTCCCGGACGATCATCGGGCCGAGCCCGATGCCCAGGGCGAGGCCGATGAACATCGCGCCGAAGAGCAGGTAGAAGGCGGCGTCGCCGGCGCCGAGCGAGGCGGCGAAGAACTTGGCCGTGCCGATCACGATGCCGCCGCCGGCGAACGCGCCGAAGATCCCGAGCACCAGGCCGCGTACCAACGGGGTCTGGCCGATGTACTTCCAGCCCTCGGTGAACTGGCGCATGACGCCCTGCTCGGTGCGCTCCGCCCCGCTGGCCTGCGCCTGGCTGATCTCCTTGATCCCGCAGGCGACCACCAGGGCGGTGGCCAGCCGGGAGAACGCGTTGAACCAGAGCGCGAGCTGCGCCGGCTCGGCCCAGGACGGCATCTCTCCGCCGGTGGCCCCCCGGATGCTGCGGTCGAGCAGGGCGAGGCCGAGCGCGGCGGCGATCGGGGTGAGCCCGTACGTGGTGATCAGGGTGAGCTGGTTGGCGGCCTCCAGCCGGGCGCGCGGGATCAGGTTCGGGACCGCGGCCTCCTTGGCCGGGATCCAGAGCAGGGTGAGCGTCTCGATCAGGAAGGTCGCGATCGCCGCCCAGCCGACCACCAGCCCGCCGCTGGCCCCGGTGAGCGCGAACAGCGGGATGGAGGCGAAGAGCAGGAAGCGCAGCACGTCGCAGATGACCATCGTCCAGCGCCGGTCGAACCGGTCGGCGAGCACGCCGGCCACCGGGCCGAGGATCAGCGCGGGCAGCAGCCGGATCGCGATCAGCGTGCCGAACGCGGCACCCTGGGCGGTGCTGCCCGAGACCTGGGCGGCGGCGAAGACCGAGGTGGCGAGCAGGCCGAGCCAGTCGCCGAAGGACGCGGCGCCGAGCACGATCCAGAGCCGGCGGAACGGCCGGATACGCAGCACGGAGCGGATCGCGGCGGCCCCGGACCCGTCCGTCGCCGGCGATCCGGCCGGTTGCCCGGTCGCCTGACCGCCGGTGCGGCCGGTGTCCGCGCCGCCGGGTGTGCCGGCCGCCGGCGACCCGCCGGGCGACTCGCCGCTGTTCTGGCTTTCGATGGCCGTACCTCCACGTGCCGGCCCAACGCTGGGCAGTCCCGGTGCAACACTCTAGTCCCGGCCGAGGGACTTCCCGCCCGCGACAGTGCCTGCTCGTCGCAGCCTAGGCCGCCGGCGCCACCGGCCGCCCGCCGACAATGCGAGGCACTTTCACATTGACCGATCGACAGTTAGCGTGCACACGTGACCACCCAAGGCGACAAACTGCGCGTACGCCTGGAGCGGGCGACCGCCCACCTCGACCCGCCGTACGCGGTGGTGGACCTGACCGCGTTCGACACCAACGCGGCGGCGCTGCCCACCCGGGCCGGCGGCAAGCCGATCCGGGTCGCCAGCAAGTCCGTCCGGTCCCGCGAGATGCTCCGCCGGGTGCTGGGCCGCCCCGGCTGGCGGGGGGTGATGGCGTTCACGCTGCCCGAGGCGAGCTGGCTCGTCCGCTCCGGCGTCACCGACGACGCGCTCGTGGCGTACCCCACGGCCGACCGGGGGGCGCTCGCCGAGCTGGTTGCCGACGAGGGGCTGGCCGGAACCGTCACGCTGATGATCGACGGGACCGACCAGCTCGATCTCGTCGACGCGGTGTGTCCGCCGGCCCGCCGGCCCGCGCTGCGCGTCTGCGTCGACCTCGACGCGTCCTGGCGACCGCTGGGCGGGCGGGTGCACGTCGGGGTGCGGCGCTCGCCGGTGCAC
>NZ_SMKJ01000193.1:0-13921 GCF_004348615.1 Micromonospora sp. KC207 | reverse complement strand
GCCCGCGACCCTGGTGGCCCGCCCGCCGCACTCCTGGGACTTCACCCAGGTGGACCGCTGAGCCGCGGCCGCACGTTCAGCCGCAGCCGCACATGCGAGGAGGGGCCCCTGCCAACGCATTCCGTTGCACAGGGGCCCCTCCTCACACCCAGGCCCGGTCAGCTCCGGCGCAGGATCCGGTACGTGGCGATGCCACCGGTACCCAGTGCGGCGATGAAGACCAGCCACACCACCGTGGTGCTGACCCCGATCCGGCCGCCGCTGCCGACGTTCGCGGCGGCCGCCGCGACCAGCGAGTCGCTCTGCGCCGGCGGGAGCGCGGCGGGCGGCAGTTGCTCCCAGCGGACCAGGCCGGTGCTCTCCAGCATCGCCATGTGGTCCGAGACGAAGTCGTTGGCGTCGTCGGCGAGCTTGCGGACGGTCGCGTCGCGGGTGCTGGCCCGTACCGCGCCGATGACCGGGAAGATCTTGCCGTGCGCCACCCGGAGCCGGGTCACGAAGATCTGGTCGAACCGTGCGCCGGTGGACTCCTGCATCTCCTTGAGCCACCCCTTCTGCTCGGCGGTGGCGTCCGCCGGCAGGGTCGCGCCGAGCTTGTTGGCGGCGTCCACGGCGAGCTGGTCCAGCACCCCGTGCTGCCGGGAGATCTCCGCGCCGATCTCGCGCACCCGGGCCGACTGGCCCTTCTCGGCGGCCATCTCGCCGGCCGGCATCTCCCACAGGCCGGCCAGGCGTACCCCGGCTAGCAGGGTCATGTCGGCGGCGTTGAGCTGGGAGTTGACCGGCGCGGCGAGGGCCATGCCGGGTAGCACCCCCAGTGCGGCGACGAAGGTGACAACCAGGGTCGCCATCCGGTGGGTCCGGTGCCCTGGCCGGCGACGTGCGGATCTGAGCGGTGCCATGGGTGCGGTGCCTCCTCGGTCCGGGCCGAACGCGTCCGTCCGGGCGACCGAGTCCCATGGCCGCCCGTCCGGTCACTGGTACGGATCGCCGCCGCGATCAGTTCATCCGGATCTCCGAAGAGCATCTCGTGAACCCGGTGGGGAACCGGAGGCGACGGGTCAGCGGGTGACGGCCGTCAGCAGGCCGAGCAGGAGCAGGGTGGCGACGGCGACCGCGAAGACGACCAGCATGTCCCGCCGGCCGTGCGCAGGCGAAGCGGCGGCGGCCGGGTCGGCGGGCGGGTCGGCGGGCAGGTCCCGGGTCACCGCGGCCAGGTCGCCGAGCGTGCGGGCGGCCCAGACCTCGGCGACCCGGTCGGAGAACTCGTCCAGGGTGAGCCGGCCCAACGAGGTGTGCCGTTGCAGGCCGGCGACGACCCGGTGCCGGTCGTCGTCGGAGGCGCGCAGCTCAACGTCCACGCCGGACAGCGTACGCAGCCGCGTCTGCCCGCGACGTACCGTGTGACGCGGCGCGGCGGTCAGCCGGCGGCGGTCAGAGCGGTCAGGCCGCGTCGAGGGGATCCGCGAGCAGCCGCTCGAACGCCAGCTCGGCCGCGCCGATCAGCGCCGCGTCGTCGCCGAGCTTCGGGGTACGCAGCCGCACGTGCTCCAGGCAGGCGGGCAGCCCGATGGAGTTGAGCCGGCTGCGCACCTGGGCCGCCGCCGCCAGGTACAGGTCCCGCATGGTGCCGCCGAAGATGACCATCTCGGGGTTGAAGATGTTGACCAGGTTGGCCACGCCGAAGCCGAGCCAGTCGCCGGCCTGCCGTACCGCCGTCTGGGCCTGGGCGTCGCCCCGGTCGGCGGCTTCGAAGACGGCCAGCACCGCGTCGGGCCCCCGCGCGTCGGACCGGCCGGCGGCCTGCAGCAGCCCGTGCTCGCCGATCTCGGTCTCCCAGCAGCCCCGGGAGCCGCACTCGCAGGGTTTCCCGCCTCGGACCACCACCATGTGGCCGACCTCGCCGCTGTACCCGCCGTGCCCGGTCAGCCGGCGGCCGCCGGCGATGATGCCGGCGCCGACGCCGACGTCCCCGTACAGGTAGATGACGTTGTCGCAGCCGGCGGCGACGCCCCGGGCGTGCTCGGCGAAGGCCGCCACGTCGGCCACGTTGCCGACCGTGATGGGCACGTCGATGCCCAGCTCGGCGGCGAGCGCCGCGCCGATCGGCTCGTCCACCCAGCCGGTGGTCGGGCTGAGCCGCACCAGGCCGTCGTCGCGGCGGACCATGCCGCAGACCGCCACCCCGGCCCCGACGCAGACCGCGCCCGCCGGGACGGACTGGTGCATCTCCTTGACCGCGCCGGCCAGCAGCGGCGCGGCCTCCCCGGCCACCAGGTTGCGGGGCCGGTCCAGCTCCCGGTGATCGAGCAGCGCGCCGCCCAGACCGATCCGCGCGGCCCGCAGCCGGTCCACCTCCACGCTGTACGCGTACGCGTAGACCCGTTCCGACTCGGGCCGGACGACCAGCGACGGTCGTCCGGCCCGGCCGGTCTCCTTCGGCGCGCCCTCGCTGACCAGCCCGGCGCCGGCCAGGTCGGCGGTCAGCGCGCCGATGGTGCTGCGGTTGAGCCCGAGCGTGGTGGTCAGCTCGGCGCGGGTCGTCGCGCCGTGGACGTGCACGTAGCGCAGCAGGGCACCGAGGTTCTGCCGACGGATCTCGTCCTGGCTCGGTCCCACACGCATCGTTACCGGTGCTTCCGTGCGGGGGGTGTCAGCGGTTGCCGCTGGCGGCCGACCGGTGCCGGGAGAAGGCGTCCACGCTCGCGGCGAGTAGCAGCACCACGCCGGTGACCACGTACTTCACCCCCGAGCTGTAGCCCATCAGACCCATGCCGTTGTCGATCACGGCGACCACCGCGCCGCCGAGCACGGCGTCGAGGACCCGGCCCTTGCCGCCGAAGAGGCTGGTGCCGCCGATCACCGCCGCGCCCACGGCGTAGAGCAGTACGTTGCTGCCACCCGTGTTGGGGTCCACCGAGTTGGCCCTGCTCGCCGCCACGATGCCGCCGATCGCGGCCATGGAGGAACAGATGACGAAGACCGAGATGCGGATCCGGTCGACGTTGATGCCGGCGCGGCGGGCCGCCTCCTTGTTGCCGCCGACCGCGTAGACGTGCCGGCCGTAGCTGGTGCGCTGGAGCACGAAGGTCCAGGCGATCAGCAGCACCGCGATGATCGGCACGACGATCGGCACGCCCTTGAGCGAGGTGATCAGGACGTTGCGGCTGCGCTCCAGGTTGAGCACGTACACGGCGACGCCGAGGATGACCGCCAGCACGCCCACCCGGGCGAGGACCACGGTCAGCGGGTCGGTGACGAGCCCCCGGGCGGACCGGTTGCGGTGCCGCACCAGCTGCACCGCCGCGTAGCCGGCGACGGCGACGGCGACCAGCGCCCAGCCGATCGCGGGCGGCAGGTTGCGGTTGGCGATCGCCACCAGCGTCTCGTCGCGTACGGAGATGTTGCTGCCGTCCTTCATCAGCATCAGCACGATGCCCTGGAAAGCGAGGAAACCGGCGAGGGTGACCACGAAGGACGGGATGCCGATCTTCGCCACCAGGAAGCCCAGCGTGGTGCCGATGAGCACGCCGGTGACGATCGCGGCGAGCACCGCGACCCACCAGGGGTAGCCGAGCACGGTGACGACGTTGGCGAGGATCGCCGCGCAGACGCCGCTGGCGAAGCCGGCGGAGAGGTCGATCTCGCCGAGCAGCAGGACGAAGACCAGCCCCATCGCGATCAGCGTGACCGCCGCGCCCTGCGTGAACAGGTTGGCGAAGTTGCCGGCCGACAGGAACGACGGCCGCATGATCGCGAAGACCGTGCAGAGCACGATCAGGCCCAGCACGGCCGGCAGGGCGCCGATGTCGCCGCCGCGTACCCGGCTGACGTAGTTGCGCACGTGGCCGCCGACGGTGACGGGCGGGGTGACCGCAGCCGGCCCTTCCTTCTTCACGATGGTGCTGGTCATCGGAGGGCTCCCCGCGTCGTGCCGACGGCCGCGCCGCCGGCGCCGTTGCCACCCGCCGGCTCGGCGGCGAGCCCGAGGGCGCCGGAGCGTCCGGCGGTGATCAGCTCGACGATCTGCGAGTGGGTGATGTCAGTGGTCTTCACCTGGGCCACCATCTGGCCGAGGTAGAGGGCGGCGATCCGGTCGGAGACCGCGAAGACGTCGTTCATGTTGTGTGAGATGAGCACGACGGCGAGGCCGTTGTCGGCCAGCCGGCGGACCAGCTCCAGCACCTGGGCGGTCTGCGCGACGCCCAGCGCGGCGGTCGGCTCGTCGAGGATGACCAGCCGGCTGTTCCAGAGCACCGCCTTGGCGATGGCGACGGTCTGCCGCTGGCCGCCGGAGAGGCTGGAGACGTGCTGGCGCAGCGACTTCACCGTCCGCACGCTCAGCCCGGCCAGGGTCTCGGCGGCCATCTGCTCCATGGTCGGCTCGTCGAGGACGACCCCGGTGCGCTTCTCCCGGCCGAGGAACATGTTCTGCACGATGTCGAGGTTGTCGCAGAGCGCGAGGTCCTGGTAGACGACCTCGATGCCCAGGGCGGCGGCGTCCCGGGGGCTGTTGATGCTGACCGGGCGGCCTTCGAAGAGGAACTCGCCGGAGTCGGTCGGGTAGATGCCGCTGATGCACTTCACCAGGGTCGACTTGCCGGCGCCGTTGTCGCCGACCAGCGCGGTGACCTCGCCGGGGTGGGCGGTGAGGGCGACGTCGCGCAGCACCTGGACGGGACCGAAGCTCTTGTCGATCCCTCGTAGTTCCAGCAGGGGGGTTGCGGACACAAGGGTCTCCTTGTCGCGGAGGGGAGGTCGCGAAGCCCGTCCGGCGTGGGCCGCCGCCCGGCACGGGGTCACCGTGCCGGGCGGCGTCGCCTGGCGGGTACGACGGTCGGCGTACGGGTCAGCTGATGCCGGCGTCGGCGCAGAGCTTGGCGTAGGCGCCGGTGCAGAGCTCGTCCTTGGTGACGAAGCCGTCGGCCACGACGTCCTTCACGTTGTCCTTGTAGATGGCCTTCGGCTCCAGCAGGACGGCCGGGACGTCCCGGTTGCCCTCGACGTCCTTGACGGTCTGCCCGGTGTCCTTCTTCTCGCCCTTCGCGACCGCGATGGCCAGCTCGGCGGCGGCGTCCGCCTCCTGCTTGACGGCCTTGTAGACGGTCATGCACTGGTCACCGGTGAGGATGTTCTGCAGGCCCTGCACGGTGGCGTCCTGCCCGGTCACCGGGACCTTGCCGTTGAGCTTGTTCTTCTTCAGCACGGAGATGGCGGCGTTGCCGAGGCCGTCGTTCGCGGCCAGCACACCGTCGATCTTGCCGCCGGCCTTGGTGAGCTGCTGCTCGAAGATGGTGGCGGCCTGCGTGTTGTCCCAGTCCGGCACCGAGTCGTCGGCAACCTTGGTGTATTCCTTCGAGTCGAACTTCGGCTTGAGCACCGAGTCGTAGCCGCTCTTGAACAGGGTGGCGTTGTTGTCGGTCGGCGAGCCGTTGAGGTAGGCGATCGCCGGGTTCTTGACGCCCTTGTCGGTCAGGCACTTGGCCAGGCCCTCGCCCTGGAGCTTGCCGACGGCCTCGTTGTCGAAGCTGACGTAGTACTGCGCGGAGCCGCCCAGCGTGAGCCGGTCGTAGTCGATCGTGGCGATGCCCTGCGACTTGGCCTTGTCGAGCACGGCCTTGCCGGTGCCCGAGTCCAGGTTGACGATCATCAGGGTGGTCACCCCGTTGGTGATCATCTGGTCCGCGATGGTCTGGAACGCGGTCTTGTCGCCCTGCGCGTTCTGGATGTCGTACTTGACATTCGCGGCCTTGAACGCGGCCTCAAGGTACTTGCGGTCCGCGCCCTCCCAGCGGGCGGAGGACTTGCTGTCCGGCAGGATCACGCCGATCTTCGGCTTCTTGTCGGACGATCCGGCCTGGTTGCCGCCGTCGGAGTTCTCGCCGCAGGCGGCCACGCTGCCGGTGGCCAACAGGCCCACGGCAGCGAAGGTGAGGAAGCCCTTGCGCATCTGCACGGGTCCTTTCGGGGGTGGGGGAGTGGAGATGAAACGATGTTTTGTTGTGTCCGGCAACGTATTGCGCGCCAGGCTCCCGGCACAAGAGTGGCGAGGTCAGAAGTTTGTTGGCGGCGGTAACAATTCAGCAACGTGGTCGACACCCCGCCCTAACCGCGCCGAAACTGGTCAGCCGGAAGGGCGCGGCTCGGCTCGGCTCGGCCGGAAGGGGCCGCCGCTCGGCCCGGGTCAACCGGCGGCGACGGGAGCGGTGGTGGCGTCGGTGAGGGCGATCAGGTCGGCCGGGGCGAGCTGGAGCTGGAGGCCGCGGCGGCCCGCCGAGACGTACACGGTGTCGTGGGCCAGCGCGGAGGCGTCCAGCACCGTGGGCAGCCGCTTGCGCTGGCCGAGCGGGCTGATCCCGCCGCGCACGTACCCGGTGGCCCGCTCGGCGACCGCGCGGTCGGCCAGCGTCGCCCGCTTGCCGCCCAGCGCGGCGGCGAGGGCCTTGAGGTCCAGCTCGCCGGTCACCGGCACCACCGCCACCGCGAGCGCGCCGTCGACCTCGGTCACCAGCGACTTGAACACCCGCTCCGGGGGCACGCCCAGGGCCGCCGCGACGAGCACGCCGTAGTTCGGGGCGTCCGGCGAGACGTCGTACGGGTGGGTGCTGTGCCGGATCTTCCGCTTCGCCAGCAGCGCCGTCGCCGGAGTGCCCTGTCCCGCCATGCCCGACAAGTTAGCCCGCCGCCGCCCGACGGGCCAGCGGTCGACCTTTCTCGCCCGGTGCTTCGGAGGGTCGGCCGGGTGCGGCCGGCACCGCCGCTTCAGCCGGCGGGCACCGGGTGACACACCAGCACGGTCGGTGCGCCGGCCACCCGGGTCAGCACCAGGCTCGCCGCCTCCGGACCGGCCAGCCGCAGGTCGCGCCGCAACCGCTCCGGCTCCAGCGCCGAGCCGCGCTTGAGGATCTCGGCCCGGCCCACCCCGCGCTCCCGCAGCAGGGCACGGAGCCGCTTCAGTGAGAACGGCAGCGTGTCGGTGACCTCCAGGCAGCGGGCGAACGGCGTCGCGCCGGGGGCGTCGGCGTACAGGTAGGCGATGGTCGGGTCGGCGAGCGTGGCGTCCAGCGCGCCGGCCAGCTCCGCCACGAGGTGCGCGCGGACCACCGCCGGGTCGGGGTCGTGGACGTACCGTCGGACGGGGCCGACGGCCGCCTCGGCCCCGCCGGAGCCGGTGAGCTGATGGCAGACGGGCTGGCGGTCGATGGGCTGACGGTCGGCAGGGTGATTGCAGGGGGCCCCTGCTATACCGGAAGCGTTGACAGGGGGCCCTTCCTTCAACACGGTCGCGCGGCGGGGCACCTCGGCCAGGCGGCCGCACCACAGGGCGGCCTCGACCAGGTCGCCGCCCACGCTGACCCACTCCGCCTCCGCGCCGGCCGGGATCAGCGCGTGGTCGAGCCCAGGGGCTACTTTCACGACGGTGCGCGGCACCCGCTCGGCCAGCGCGGTGACGAAGTCCCACGGCGGCGAGTAGGCGTTCGGGTCGAAGACGCGCCGGCCCGTGCCGGCCTTGCGCCGCGCCGGATCACAGAACGCGGCGTCGACCCGGGACACGTCGAACGCCGTGGCGTCGCCGCACTCCACCGTGAACCGGTCGGCCAGCCCGGCGGCCTCGGCGTTCGCGGCGGCCATCGCGGCGGTGACCGGGTCGGCCTCCACCCCGTACACCCGGATGCCGGCGCGGGCGGCGGCGAGCGCGTCGGCGCCGAGGCCGCAGCCCAGGTCGGCCAGGGTGCGCACCCCGGCCGCGCGCAGCCGGTCGGCTCGTCGGGCCGCGACCACCCCCCGGGTGGCCTGCTCCAGCCCGGCGCGGGTGAGGAACATGCCGGCCGCCGCCGGGCCGAACTTGCCGACCGCCCGGCGGCGCAGCTCGGCCTGGGTGAGCGCGGCGGCGGCCAGGCCGGCGGGCACCCCGGCCGAGCGGAGCGCCGCCGCCGCGGCCAGCGGGTCGCCGCCGGCCACCTCGGTCGCCGCGGCGAGCGCGGCCGACCCCTCGGGGGTACGCAGGGCGGCGAGCTGGTCGAGATCCACGCGTTCATTGTCCGGCCCCGGCCGGGGTTGACCGACGGTAGGGAGGCGGACGCGGGGGGGGGGGGCATCCCGGCGCGTCGCGGTAACGAGCGGCGGAATTTGTGGCGACACGAAGGGCGACGCGTTGGCACTCTCCTTGACGGAGTGCTAGCCACGGCCTAACCTGCGATTAGCACTCTCCCATCGAGGGTGCCAACTTCCGGGCCCCGTGCCCGGGGGTTTGACGCCAGGCGGACCGGCACCCGCGACGACGGCCCCGCCCGGTGGCATGTGGCAGATTGACGCTGGTCGGCCCCGCCGTCCAGCAACGAAACCAGTACCCCAGGAGGGTATGCCCGTGACTACCGCGACCAAGGTTGCGATCAAGCCGCTCGAGGACCGCATCGTGGTCCAGGCGAACGAGGCTGAGACCACCACGGCGTCGGGCATCGTGATCCCCGACACCGCCAAGGAGAAGCCGCAGGAGGGCACCGTCCTCGCTGTCGGCCCGGGCCGGATCGACGACAAGGGCAACCGCGTGCCGATCGACGTGAAGGTCGGCGACACCGTCCTGTACTCGAAGTACGGCGGCACCGAGGTCAAGTACGCCGGCGAGGAGTACCTGGTGCTCTCCGCCCGCGACGTCCTCGCGGTCATCGAGAAGTAAGCAACCGATCAGTGCCACTGCCCCGGTCCGGCTCGCCGGGCCGGGGCAGTGACGCTTCGAAGGGATAAAGATGGCGAAGATCCTGAGCTTCTCGGACGACGCCCGGCACCTGCTGGAGCACGGTGTCAACGCCCTCGCGGACACGGTCAAGGTCACTCTCGGCCCGCGCGGGCGCAACGTCGTCCTGGACAAGAAATTCGGTGCGCCCACGATCACCAACGACGGCGTGACCATCGCCAAGGAGATCGAGCTCACCAACCCGTACGAGAACCTCGGCGCGCAGCTGGTCAAGGAGGTGGCGACCAAGACCAACGACGTCGCCGGCGACGGGACCACCACCGCGACCGTGCTGGCCCAGGCCATGGTCCGCGAGGGCCTGCGCAACGTCACCGCCGGTGCCAACCCGGCCGGCCTCAAGCGCGGCATCGACGCGGCGGCGGCCAAGGTCTCCGAGGCGCTGCTCGGCCGGGCCGTCGAGGTCGCCGACAAGAAGTCGGTGGCGCACGTCGCGACGATCTCCGCGCAGGACGCCACGATCGGCGAGCTGATCGCCGAGGCGATGGAGAAGGTCGGCCGCGACGGCGTCATCACCGTCGAGGAGGGCTCCGCGCTCACCACCGAGCTGGACGTGACCGAGGGTCTCCAGTTCGACAAGGGCTTCATCTCCCCGAACTTCGTCACCGACGTGGAGGGGCAGGAGGCGGTCCTGGAGGACCCGTACATCCTGATCACCACGCAGAAGATCTCGGCGATCGAGGAGCTGCTGCCGCTGCTGGAGAAGGTCCTCCAGGACAGCAAGCCGCTGCTGATCATCGCCGAGGACGTCGAGGGTCAGGCCCTGTCCACGCTGGTGGTCAACTCGATCCGCAAGACCCTCAAGGTCTGCGCGGTGAAGGCCCCCGGCTTCGGCGACCGCCGCAAGGCGATGCTGCAGGACATGGCGATCCTCACCGGCGCCGAGCTGGTCGCCCCGGAGCTGGGCTACAAGCTGGACCAGGTCGGCCTGGAGGTGCTCGGCACCGCCCGGCGCGTCGTGGTCGACAAGGAGAACACCACCGTCATCGACGGCGGTGGCCAGGCCAGCGAGGTCGCCGACCGGGTCGCGCAGATCCGCAAGGAGATCGAGGCCTCGGACTCCGACTGGGACCGGGAGAAGCTGGCCGAGCGGCTGGCGAAGCTCTCCGGTGGCATCGCGGTCATCAAGGTGGGCGCGGCGACCGAGGTCGAGATGAAGGAGCGCAAGCACCGCATCGAGGACGCCATCGCCGCGACCAAGGCCGCCGTCGAGGAGGGCACGATCCCGGGCGGCGGCGCCGCCCTGGCGCAGATCCTGCCGGCGCTCGACGACGACCTCGGCTTCACCGGTGACGAGAAGACCGGCGTCTCGATCGTGCGCAAGTCGCTGGTCGAGCCGCTGCGCTGGATCGCCCAGAACGCCGGTCACGACGGCTACGTGGTGGTGCAGAAGGTCGCCGACAGCCAGTGGGGTCACGGCCTCGACGCCGCCGTCGGCGACTACGTCGACCTGGTCAAGTCCGGCATCATCGACCCGGTGAAGGTGACCCGCAACGCCGTCACCAACGCCGCCTCGATCGCCGGCCTGCTGCTCACCACCGAGAGCCTGGTGGTGGAGAAGCCGGCGAAGGCCGAGCCGGCCGCCGCCGGTGGCCACGGCCACTCGCACGGCCACGGCCACCAGCACGGCCCGGGTTTCTGACCTACGCCGTACGACACGCTCAGGGCACGCCGGCTCCCCACGGCGTGCCCTGACGCGCATCCGCCCCGCTTTCCCCCGGGGTTGTTGCTTACGGAACGCCCCTGGGTTGTTGCTTACGGAACGCTGACGTCCCTGTCGTTGCGCCGGCCCGATCGGAAACACTGGGCGGATGGGCGTCATCTCGCGCGGGTACGCCGCGCTGGCCGGGATCACCGCCGCCGCCGTCGCGATCGGTACGGCCGAACCGGTGGCGGTGCTGACCGGGCCCCGGTCGGCACCGCTGGTCGCCGTCGGAGGACTGGTGGTGGACACCGTCCCCGAGCCGGTCAAGCAGTTCGGCATCGCCGTCTTCGGCACGTACGACAAGATCGCCCTGCTGGTCTGCACGGCGCTGTTGCTCGCCGGCTTCGCGGCGCTGCTCGGCGTCCTCGCCGCGCGCCGGCTGTGGCTAGGCCCGGCGGGCATCGCGGTGTTCGCCGCCCTCGGGGTGGCCGCCGCGCTGACCCGGGCCGGCGCGGACGCCGCCGACGCGCTGCCCGCGCTGGTCGGCGCGGCCCTCGGCGCGCTGGCGCTCCGGCTGCTGCTGGCCGGCCCCCTGCACCCCGACCCCTGGCCCTGGACTCCGCCAGCCGAGAGCAGGGAAGGAATCCTTGTCAACACCCCCCTGTCAACAAGGGGCCGTTCCTTGCCTCCGGAGGGGCGGCGGCGGTTCCTCACCGGCGTCGGCGCGCTGACCGGCGCGGCCGTCGTCACCGGGCTGGGCGGGCACTGGCTGGCCGGGCGGCGCGGGGTGTCGGCGGCCCGGCAGGCGGTCGCCCTGCCCGCGCCGGCCTCGCCCGCGCCGGCGGTGCCGGCCGGGGCGGACCTCTCCCTCTCCCAGCTCGCCCCCTACGTCAGTCCCACCTTCGGGTTCTACCGGATCGACACCGCCCTGGTGGTGCCACAGGTCGATCCGGACACCTGGCGGCTGCGCGTCCACGGCCGGGTGCGCAACCCGATCGAGCTGAGCTTCGCCGACCTGCTGGCCCGCCCCATGGTCGAGCGGTACGTCACGCTGGCCTGCGTGTCGAACGAGGTGGGCGGGGACCTGATCGGCAACGCCCGGTGGCTCGGCGTGCCGATCCGGGAACTGCTCGACGAGGCGCGGCCGGAGGAGGGCGCGGACCAGGTGGTCGGGCGCTCGGTCGATGGCTGGACCTGCGGTACCCCGACGGCGGTGCTGCGCGACGGCCGGGACGCCCTGCTCGCGGTGGGCATGAACGGCGAGCCGCTGCCGGTGGAGCACGGCTTTCCGGTACGGATGGTGGTGCCCGGCCTGTACGGCTACGTCTCGGCCTGCAAGTGGGTGACCGAGTTGGAGCTGACCAGCTTCGCCGACTTCGACGCGTACTGGGTGCCCCGGGGCTGGTCGGCGCAGGGGCCGATCAAGACCCAGTCGCGGATCGACACCCCCCGCCCACGCAACCGCCTCACTGCCGGCCCGGTGACGGTCGCCGGGGTGGCCTGGGCCCAGCACCGGGGCATTCGCAGGGTCGAGGTACGCGTCGACGACGGCCCGTGGCGGGAGGCGACGCTCGCGCCCGTTGTCTCGGTGGACACCTGGGTGCAGTGGTCCTGGCAGTGGACGGCCACCACCGGCGAGCACACCCTCCAGGTGCGGGCCACCGACGCCGACGGCGAGACGCAGACCGAGCGCCGGCAGCGGGTCGACCCGGACGGCGCAACCGGCTGGCACACGGTGCGGGTCACCGTCCGCTGACCGTCCACCCGCGTATGCCGGCAGGCCGGCGAGCCGGTCACCCGGCCGTGGGCGTGTCGGTGGGCCTGCCTGGTGGGCCTCACCCGACCGTGGGCGTGGCGAAGGGCGGCAGCCCCCGGACGGGGGCTGGGAAACATGACGCGGCTCCGCGTCCCGGGTCGGGGACGCGGAGCCGTCGATGCGCCGTCGGTGTCCGGTGCGTCAGGCGACGCTGCGCTGGGTCGGCACGGTGGACTTGTGCGGGCGGCCGAGGCGGGCCTCGAGGCGAACCACGTCGACCCGTGACTGCCGGCGGTCGGCCAGGTCCTCCCAGCCCACCGCGAGCAGTCGCAGTCGCTCCGCCTCGCTGAAGCCGCCCCAGACCCCGTACGGCTCGCGGACGGCGAGGGCGTGCGCGGCGCACTCGGCGCGTACGGGGCAGACCCGGCAGACCGCCTTGGCACTGGACTCGCGGCGCAGTCGGGAGGAGCCGCGCTCGCCGTCCGGGTGGAAGAACTGGGCACTGTCGCGGCCCCGGCAGGCACCGAGCCGCTGCCAGTCCCAAAGGTCGACGATGGGTCCGGGCAGCCTGCGTACGTTCGGCATCAGCACCCCTCCTCCCGCGCGGCACCGCGGAGATCCTCAGCTTGACCGGTGTCCGGGCGGCGGCCCCGCTGGCGCACCGTTTCCGGCTCAGGCTCCCCGGTACCCCGACTTCCTCCGGCTCACACTCCTGTGATCGCAAAGCTCGGACAGAATGACTTATATGACCTATCTGTCGGAAAAGTTCGGAGGATTGCCGGGAACACCCACCCGAAGCGACCTCCCCATGGTCTGCTCGGGGTCGGAGAGGAGACCACAGTGCGTACTGTTCTCGTGTGCGTTCGGACACCGCTCGCCGCGCAGCAACTGACCACCGCGGCGGCGCGACTCGGACTGTCCGCCGCTGTCCGTACCGCCGTCTCCGATCCCGAGGTGATGCTGCGCCTGGCGGAGCGGCCGGCGGACGTCGTGCTCGCCGACACCGCCCTCACCCGCCCGGACAGCGCCGGCTTCGTCCGGCGGGTGCTGGCCCGCGCCCCGCAGGCTGCGGTGCTGCTGCTCGGCGCGGAGGAGTCCGAGGCCGCCGCCGCCACCATCGGCGCCGGCGCCCGGGGACTGATCCAGGGCACCGACCACGACCTGACGAGCGCGGTGGCCAAGGCCCTGCTGCTGCTCTCGGCACCCGGCCGTGCCGCCCACAGCCGGGTGACCGACCCGCTCCGGGACGCCGCCTCCGTCGGTGGGCCGGTGCGCTCCGCGCCGGCCGGGCGCCCCCCGGCCAAGTCCGGCCCGACCTGGCCGGCGGGACCCGAGGGCTCGGCGGGCGCTCCGCCGGCGGTGGTGCCCGTGCAGCGTGGCGACGACGAGGTGGAGGCGGCCGGTGAGGGCGAGGCCGTGGCGGCGGCCGGGCAGCGTCGCGCCCCGGCCCGTGGCGGCCGAAGCGCGATCGGCCTGACCGAGCGGGAGCTCCAGGTGCTGCTCGGCATGGCCGAGGGCAAGAGCAACGCCGAGATCGGCCGCGAGCTGTTCGTCTCGGAGGACACCGTCAAGACGCACGCCCGCCGGCTGTTCCGCAAGCTCGGCGCCCGGGACCGCGCGCACGCTGTTGCCGCCGGCTTCCGCGCCGGCCTGGTCACCTGACCCGCTGACCCCTCGGTGATCCTGCACTTGGTGTCCACGGTTCCTGACTTTCGCGGCGTTTGTCGGGCCGAAGGTGCAGGATCGCGGGAGAGGGGCCGGGGCTAGG
>NZ_SMKJ01000192.1:0-13933 GCF_004348615.1 Micromonospora sp. KC207 | reverse complement strand
CCCGACCAGGTCCGCCGCACCCTGCACCTCGACATCACCCCCACCGAACTCCCCACCATGGCCGACTACCTCACCGACTGGCTCGCCGGCCGCAACACCATCAAGAAGGGCACCGTCCGCTCCTACGAAAGCCACATCCGCCTACACCTGATCCCCTACCTCGGGCACCTGCGCATCGACCGGCTCCGCCCCGGTCACATCGACGCCATGTACGAGGCCATCGCCGAACGCAACACCACCATCACCACCCTGCGCGCCAGCCGGGACCCCGCTAAACGCGACCAGGTCAAGAACCAGCGGGTCGTCGGGCCGAGGACCATGCACCTCATCCACGCCACCCTCCGCAAGGCCCTCAACGACGCGATGCGCCGCCACCGCTACATCGACCTCAACCCCGCCCTCCTGGTCGAGCTACCCGCCGCCCGAGCACCCAAGCCCACCGTCTGGACCGACCAACGCGTCCGCACCTGGCGCGACACCGGTAAGACCCCGAGTCCGGTCATGATCTGGACCCCCGAACACACCGGACGATTCCTCGACCACACCCACGACGCAGGCGACCGCCTCTACGCCCTCTACCACCTCATCACCTTCACTGGCCTACGCCGAGGCGAAGCCTGCGGCCTGCACTGGGACGACCTCGACCTCGACGCCAAAACTCTTACCGTCCGCTGGCAACTCGTCCAACACGGCTGGGCCACCACCATCGACACCCCCAAAACCACCGACAGCGAAGCCACCATCGCCCTCGACACCGATACCATCACCGTCCTACGCACCCACCGCGCACGGCAACACCGCGAACGCCTCGCCGCCGGAGCAGCCTGGACCAAGACCGGACTCGTCTTCACCACCCCCACCGGCGGGCGGCTCCACCCCGCCGACGTCACCGACCACTTCCACCACCTCGCCACCCAAGCCGGACTACCACCCATCCGACTCCACGACCTCCGCCACGGCGCCGCCACGATGGGCCTCGCCGCCGGCGTCCACATGAAAGTCATCTCCAACCGACTCCGCCACTCCAACCCACACTTCACCGCCAAGTACTACGGCGCCGTCCTACCCGAACTCTCACACGCCGCCGCCGAAGCAACCGCCGCCGTCGTCCCACGTCGGCACAGCGCAACGAGGCCGGCGTAAGCCGCACGAGTCTGTGCACCCTTCGTCAGCAGCGGCCAGCCGGCGCCATCGCCGGCTGGCCGCAGCGCCAACGACTTGACCTTCAAAAGAGATAAGCGTGGATTATTGCGGCCATCACCGATGGGCCGCAGAGCCCCTGTGACGAGTGCATCGATTGACACACCCATAGGGCGGTTCGAATGAAGGGCTTTCCTATGCCACGCCTGCGCCGCGAACGACCCGGACACCTCGCCGCAGTGCCCGACGACGTTACCGACCCACTGCTGTGGCGCCTCGCCATCGACGTACTCGCCGCCCACCAACCCGGGCACGACGGCAACTGCCGTAACCTGCAATGCGTTGGCCAAGTTGGCAGCTGCACCGCAGCAAGGAACGCTCGTCGAGCGATGGAATTCGCTGGCTCAGTCGGGAGTGCCTTCCATGCGCGGCTGCTTCCGCGTCGGCCTCAGCTGGAAGCGAGATCATTCGACGGAGACGCCGGCCGCGAGGTTGGTTGGTTCGCTCCGTCGACGTCAGATGCCTCCACCGGCTGGCGGCCGGAGCTGGCGTTGCGACGATGGCACCCAGCACTACGGTCCGTGGCGTAGCCTGTGCAGGCGGCTTCATGTAACCCGGCGGCGATGCCCTGAGCAGCGCCGACATGCAGTGGCAGCCCGACACACACGCAATCTCGTTGCCAGCCCTGACTCGATCCTTTCACCACGAGCAGGCAGACTGAGCGCATGACAACCACGCCCGACGACCTCATCGCGCGCGCGGAGCAACGCCGGCTCACGTGCGGTGCAAAGCTGACCGACGTAACGCGCGCCAAGCTCGGGCAGTTCTTTACGCCAGCGCCAGCCGCTGACCTGATCATTGGTCTCGCCGATCTTCCTGATAGGGAAAGCATCCGTAGCCTCGACGCGGGCGCCGGTACGGGGTCCCTCACCGCGGCGCTAGTCGCGCGAGCCGCCCGCGAAGCTCCTGATTTGAAGCTGCACCTGACGACGTTCGAGGTTGATACCAATGTCAACGCCGAGCTGACCGCCACACTCGCGGACTGCGCCGATGCGCACCCCGTCACTGTCGATCAGCGCACCGACGACTTCCTTGTCTGGGCCTCCGAACAGCTACGTACTGGTGCGGAGCCGCAGTTTGATCTGGCGATCTTGAACCCGCCGTACCGCAAGATCCGCGCCGACAGCCCGGAGCGTGCAGTGCTGGATCCCGTGGGCGCGTCCACGACGAACCTCTACACGGCATTTGTTCTGCTTGCGTTGCGGCTGCTCGCGCCTGGCGGTCAGCTCATTGCTATCACCCCGCGCAGCTTCGCGAACGGCACCTACTTCCAGAAGTTCCGGGAGGAACTTCTGAATACCGCTGCGTTGCGTAACCTGCATGTCTTCGACAAGCGCAACGTCGTGTTCGCGGACAGCGAGGTTCTTCAAGAGAACGTGATCTTCCGGGCAGTCGTCGGAGACGTGCCGAGCACCGTACGGATCTCGACCAGCGAGGGGTACACCGATCGCCCGATCTCGCATGATGTGCCATATGAGCAGGTGGTAAGCCCGACCGATCCCAAGTCATTCATCCGGATCACGACTGACATCACCGGGCTCAAGCTGGCTGAGAGGGTGGCTGAGCTGCCCGCCTCGCTTGCGGATCTTGAGCTGAAGGTAAGCACGGGGCGCGTCGTGGACTTCCGAACTCGGGACAACCTGCGGGCTGAGCATGGCGTGGGCATGGTGCCGCTGCTCTATCCAGGGCACTTGAGCGCCGGGCGGATCAGTTGGCCGATGCCTACGGGCCGCAAGCCGAACGCCCTGGCTGACAACATCGACACCGCGCCACTTCTGCTTCCATCAGGAGCGTATGTGCTGGTGAAGAGGTTCAGCACCAAAGAGGAGCCAAGGCGGATCAGCGCAGCGCTGCTGCTGCCCGAGGACCTCCCAGGCGCGACCGTCGCGATCGAGAACCATCTGAACGTCTTCCACGCGAACAATGCTGGCATGGATCCCCAGGTCGCGGCCGGTTTGGCAGCGTTCCTGAACAGTGCGCCGGTCGACCAGTTCGTCCGCCTGTTCAGCGGCCACACACAGATCAATGCGGGCGACCTTCGCAGCCTTCGGTACCCGTCGCTGGAGCAGCTGCGCCTGATCGGATCGAGGACCGGGCAGTCGGTCAATAGCGGCTCCGTGGATCCAGTCGTGCATGATGTGTTGCCAGGCCTGTACCCGTGACCTTGGAGCACCCCTGTGTCTGTGGAAGATGAGCAGAATGCCCGTGTTCGAGAGGCGCAAAGCGCGTTGAAGCAGCTGGGGCTACCTACCCCCCAGCAGAACGTCCGCACAGCTCTTGTGCTTCTGAGCATGCTTGACCTGGACGCCGATAGGCCGTGGGCAACAGCGCAACAGCAAACACTCGGTATCACCGAGAGCATGAACTGGATGGCGACGCGCTACCCCTGGGTGAAAAAGGGGCGGAAGGACCCAGCCCGATATGCCCCCAACAGCCGGGAGAGCGTCCGCAAGGACAGCGTTCACCAGCTCATGGCTGCGGGAATCCTTGAGGCCAACAGCGACGCGCCGGACCGGGCGGTGAACAGCGGCGACTATTCGTACCGGCCGACGGAGATCGCGCTCGCCGCGCTTCGGACTTTCGGCACGCCGGATTGGCCTGCCGCTCGGGCCAGGTTCGAGCAGGAGCTCGGGTCGCTCCGGGACCGGTGGGCCGCCGAGCGGGAGAGGCACCGGGTGCCGGTGCGGCTGCCGGACGAGTCCAACGTGACGCTCAGCGCCGGCAAGCACAGCGCTCTGATCGCGGCCGTAGTAGAGGACTTCGCGGCCTACTACACCCCCGGCGCCAAGGTCGTGTACCTGGGCGACACAGGTGCCAAGTGGGTCGTGAACGAAGAGACGTACCTAGCCGACCTCGGCATCAAGGTCGACCCGCACGGCAAGATGCCCGACGTGCTCCTGCATGACGTCGACCGGGACTGGCTGGTCTGCGTCGAGGCCTACCAGTCAGTCGGGCCAATGGATGCAAAGCGAGTCGATGAGCTGCGGAAGCTGTTTGCCGGCTGTCGCCCCGGTTTGGTGTTCGTGACCGCCTTCCCGGACAGGGCCACCTTCCGGGCTGCCGCCGTCGACATCGCCTGGGAGACAGACGTGTGGATCCGGGATGCCCCTACACACTTGATCCACTTCAACGGCGAGCGATTCCTCGGGCCCTACGAGACACCGCCAGGAGCAGAGGCCAATTGATCTTGTCGGGGCCTCGCGGTCGCCTCCTCGGTGAAGGCGATGGCGGCGCACCCCTCCGGAGCTGCCCGGCAAGGGTGCGCGAGGGCGGCTTCGGGGTGGAGTCGGTAGGAGGAGACCGACTCGCTCGTCGAGTCGATCTGGCAGAGGGGCTAGCCAAACCCTCGCAAACCGGGCTACAGATCTTGAATGGTCAGGTTGTGTCGGATGAGCAACAGCTGAGCGACCTGCAGTACACCGGCCTGCTGCTGCGCCGCGGTCAGCGTTGCACCGAGGCGATGGAGTCGGCGGGTGGTGGCGTGCCGGTCCATTCGCCGACCATAGGTGTTGCGGGATCGGCCTGCTGGTGCCGTTCATCGACGGCACGGTCAATAGCTCGAACGACCGCGGGTGGCAGCGGGACGAGGACGATCTTGTTGTCGTGCATTACTGTGCGTCACCAGCGTTAATGAACGCCAGTCCATCAGGAGCGGCAGATCCGTGTATAAGATCACGCGCCGAATGAGTTGTGTGAGCGTCGGTTGAGTACTCTGGCCGCAGCTTGGAGATGGTTGGCGAATGGCGGTGTCCGGCTTGTCCGACGGCAACTGGTGGGTTGACGACCCGATCGACGAGCCGAGCGAGGACCTGTTCGGGCGCGGCCCGTTCGTGGCCCGCGCGGTCGCCCTGCTTGATCAGATTGGCTCCCGGCCGAGCAGCACGGTGGTCGGGTTGGTCGGCCCGTGGGGCAGTGGTAAGACCAGCACGATCCGAATGATCGTGGCGGGACTCAACTCTGACCGGTGGGGTGTCACTTGGATCAACCCGTGGGCGTTGTCCGGTCCTGACTCGGTAGTCACCGAGCTGCTCGGCGCGATCCGCGCTGCGGTGCCGGAGAAGACCAGCACTGGCGCACGGGTCCGGGATCAGCTTTCCCGGTACGGCGTCCTGGCGACGCCAGCGCTGTCGATGGTGCCGGTGATCGGTAGCGCTGCGACTGCGGTCGCCAACGAGGCCCTACAGCGGCTTGGCGACCAGGGAACGACCCTTGAGGAACAGGCAGACCGCGTCCGCGACACGCTGCACGCGCTGGCCCGTCCGACGCTGGTCGTCATCGACGACGTCGACCGGCTGCAGCCCGAGCAACTCCTGGCGGTTTTCCGGGCGGTGCGGGTGCTGGGTCGCCTGCCGCACGTGCACTACGTCCTTGCGTACGACCAAGAAACCATTCTCGACGTGCTGTCCACGACCCCGATCGCTGACAAGCATGGCGCCCGAGCCGTCGCGTTCCTGGAGAAGATCGTCACGTTACGCCTTGAACAGCCGCCCGTCCGCCCAGAGCACGCTGAGTCGCTGTTCAACACCGGCTGCGCTGACGCACTCGGCCGGGCGTCTGCGTCGCTAAGCGAGGACGCGCAACGCCGCATGGTCGAAGAGCGTGAGGCGCTACTGCTGAAGGTCCTGACCGAGCCGCGCAGCGTGGCCCGGCTGCTCACCCAGGTCGACATCTACCTGCCACTGGTCGGCGCTGCTGAGGTCGACATCGTCGACTTCATCACCCTGACATTCCTGCGAATCACCTATCCGCGCCTATACCAGGCCATCGCCATGCACCGCAGCACCCTCGTCGACACCACCGACCTCGCCGACCTCCGCGCCGAATTCGACGAAGTGGCGCTGACTCGACTCGACGTCCCGGCGCCGCACACCCGCCGAGTCGCGGACGCCCTGCAACGGCTCTTCCCGCGCCTGACCACCGACTTAGTGAGATCGACAGGGGCACAGCACCGGCGGCGCGGGCAGCGGCGGATCAGCGACCCCGACTACACCGAGCGGTACTTCGCCCTAACACCCATCACCGGCGAGATCAGCGACGATACCCTTGCCCGGGCCATCCGAGAATTGGCCGAGGGACGCCCCGGCACAGCGTCCAAGGACCTCGCGCTGGCGTTGCGACCTGACCTCACCGACGCTCATGCGTACGCCCGGGCGGCCCGGACACTCCGCCGAGCCGCATCCCTGTCCGCGGAGCTACCCGGCAGGGAGGCCGCCGCGGTGATCCCGTACGTGTTCGAACAGTTCGACCACCTTCGCATCCCCGCAGCGGGTGGGTTTGGTCCTGACGAGGAAGCGACCCTTTGGCTCGCGGCGCTGCTGCAACGGGCCGACGGCGAGCCGCTGCCCGCCACCGCGCCGGGCGATCCCGGTCTGCTGCCGTACTTGTTGAATGCCATCCGGATGGCAGTCGCCGAGCCGGCCGACACCACCATCGCGCGTCTAGCCGCCCAACCTCCCGGCTCGGCGTGGCTTTCGGACGTCATCCGAGCCACGTACGAAGCGGCGTGGGCGCGGGTCCAGGAGCACACGCGTCTCGGCGACACCGCCCCCATCGAGCCGGTGAGCCTATATATCTCCCGACTGGAGGCGGCCTTCGGCGACGCGGACGTCGACCGGCGGATCGCCACCGCCGTCGACGGTGGACTGCCAATCGCGGATCTCGCGGCCCGACTGGTCGACATCGAGGTGGCGTTCACGTCCGCCGGCCCTCACACCCGCATCGGTGAGTTCGACGCGACGGCGTTCCTGAGGCGTATCGGACGCCACCGTATCTCCGCAGCGCGGGCGCACTTGGACCGCGCCGCGGCGGGCACTCGACTCGACGCTCTCGACCGCACCGACGTGTCGTGGGCGAACCGGCGCTGGTTCGCCGCCAGCGCGCTCATCGAGGCACTCAACGCCGGCACTGCAGAACCGGGAAGGCTGCTGCCGACCCTGTCCGAGGAGCAACGCCATCCCTTTCTCAACCACCGTCCATCATTGATGAACGATGGAGGTGAACCGCTCGACCTGACGCTGCAGGTCGCCGTGCTGCTGCCCGCAGGCGACGAGATTCCTTCACCTCTCCACGGCGGATGGGGCCCATCAGTCGACACACGTGAAGAAATACTGATCGTCGCGATGCGAGACGCACCGATCAGCGACTGGATCCGGGCCCGTCAATCCGACTGGGGCATAGCCGCCGAACCGTGGACCATCAGCGATGCCAACGGACGCCTCTACACCACCGCTCAGTCCGGTGCCCGGGTCGCTACGCCCGGCACGCTTGGCCTGCGTCAGGCATTACCGCTCAGGGTCGGCGCCCATCTCATCACCGGCCACACCGGGCAGAGCCCGAACCAGCAGTCGCTGCTGCTCACCGTCGGTATCGGATTCCACTTGGCCGAACTCGACGAACAGCACCGACCCGCCGAAGCACGGGCCCGCGTCGTGCCCCTCCCTGCAGCGTTCACCCTGCACGGCCTGTTCGAACTCACTGAAGCGCTCGTCCGATGCGCGCAGACCACCAACGCGCTATGGACGCAGCTCGACGACAAGTCGCCCCCTCCCGAAACCGCGCTCCTGCACCTGTCCCTGACAACCGCTGAAGAACCCGCTGCGGTCGTTGACCTCACCGCCTACCCGAGGCGAGGCACCGCCGCCCGTAGCCAGTACTCCAAGGTCTACCAATACCGGTCACGAGCCGGCGATATCGCGGCGGCGGCGTTGCGGGATTGGCTGAGCGAAGCTGGGTACCGGCACCACGAGCAGGCGATCCTGGACATGTGGGATCCCGCGCCCAAATAGCGCGTCGGAACAACCGGCAACTCGGGTCAGGTCCATCGTCCCAACGCAGGTGTTGACCGTGCTCACCGCGCCGCCGCAGGCCCACCGCTGCCGCACAGGAGGATCTCAGGCCGGCTGCCATCGGCGGTGTTCAGGCTTGGGATGCGCCGGCGGGGACTGTACAAATAACTCCCCGTAAGGGGGATGTCTCGCAACTGGGTGAAGGCGTTGCCCGGGATCGACCTGCGGTCAGCCGGCCAGGATGATGTTGTGGAGGTTGGCGATGCCGGAAGCGGCGTCGGCCAATGTGTGGGCGGCGCGGCGGTAGTTGCGCAGGATCTTGAAGCACTTCATCCTGGTCAGGGCGTGTCCGACCCCTGCTCGGACGGTGCGGTACTCGACGTTGAGGGCTTCCTTCCGCGCGAGCAGATCGCTGCCGTCGGTGGGCTTGCGGTACGGCATGATCCCCTCGTGGTTGCCGCGGTAGCCGCCGTCGGCCATTACTGGCCACCCGTCCAGCTTCTCGGCGATGCCCGAGGTGCGGTAGACGATGGTGTCGTTGCGGTTGCCTGGCTGCGGGTCGCCGACGGCGATGACCAGACGGGTGCTGGCATCGATGGCGACCTGCAGGTTCGTCGAGTACCGGTAGTTCTTGCTCCGGGCCGCCAGCCGGTGATCACGGGTCGGGACCAGTGCTACAAGCTCGACGCTCGACACCTCCTCCTTGCGGCCACGATTCCGTTTTAGAAACGGAAGCCGAAAAGCCCACCTTCATCGAAGCTGTCGGTGAGCCGTTGTTCGAGGACATGGCCGGCTGGGTCGAAGCCGCGGCGAATGGCTTTGTCAAGTTCGTCGGAGTTCAGTGTGACGATGTACTGGAGTCCTTCTTGGCGACTCACCTCTGCTGCGAGGGTGAGGGCGCGGGCGAGCTGGCGTTCGTCGACGCCGTCATAGAGATGGCTATCGTGGACGAAGAAGTCCGGTGCTCGCCCGCTTCTGTGCGCTAGGACGGCGACGGTGAGGTCGAAACAGAAGATGACCATGTTGCCGATGCCGCCGCTGTTGTCGCTCGCGATGTGCGTCTCGATCTTCAGGCTGGTTTCGCCTGGACCGATACGGAGGTATGCCTCGCGGTTGGCGCCATAGAGGGCTTGGGCGTACTGGGCGAAAAGGATGACCGCATCATTGACGATTGACCGCCGCTCTTCGATGTCACTTTCCATCTCCTGTTGGAGACCGACGCGCTGTTGCTTGATCTCGCGACGGTTTGATTCGAGCGCCTGTGCGGCGTCGAAGCGGTGCCGGAGAGCTCCGAGTTGTGCCTGCTCCTGAGCCAGGATCTGTTGAAGGGTGGTTAGCGCGTCTAGTGCGCCACCTTCGTTCAGGGTGCGCAGGGTTGCAGCGAGTCGGTCACCGAGTTGTTCTCGCTCGGCCTCGCGTTCCTGGAGGCGTGATCTGATCGCCGAGGCCTCTTCGTCCAGGTACTGGCGCCGGTTGCGGACAACGGATCCGTGGAACGCCCGTACGTCGTCGAAGCTTCGACGCACCTGGTCACCGAGCACCACGCCGAGTTCTGCGTAGGCTGTTTCGAGGTAGGCGAGGTCGGGGTCTACGGTTTCGTCGACGGCCCGTTCCAGGTCGGCGAGGTTGCGCCGGTCGATGACGTCGTCGTTGCGAAGCTGGCGGATGCGCTGGTCGGTCTGGTCGGCTTGGGCGCGGAGGTTGTCGTACTCCGGGACTACCCGGAAGTTTTCGATCCGTCGTTGGATATCCGCGACACGGTGTTCCGCGATGGCGATCTGGCCTCGGAGCTCTGCGGTCTGACCGATGATTCGTCCAAGAACCGGATCGGAGGCGGCTTTACGGAGTTGCTTGCTGACGGCTTCGCGGGCCTGTAGCTCGCGGTAGCGATCGGCGAGCCGCCAGTCCAGCCCTAGTAGGTACGCCAGCGATGTGGCCGCTTCGGCGTTCGCCTGGCGGGCGAAGCTGCGGGTGGCCTCGTTGAAGGCGTGTGAGCCGACTCTTCGCATGAGGAAGCTAAAGAGGCTGCGGCCGGTGATGCCCGGGTGTTCGGCCGGAAGGTTGAAAAGATCTCGTTCGATCAGTGTCTGCCACTCGGGCAGCGTGACCTGGCCGTCGCCGAGGTCAAGTTGGTCTGAGCCAACTCCTGCAGGCAGAGGCCGTAGGTGGATGGTGCCAGCGCTTGCTCCCGCGCGCTCGACGGTGAGCCCTTCGGGCAGGCCGGGCCAGTCCAGGTGCAAGGCGAACGTTGTCTGCCGAAGCTTCGGGTGAGCCGGCAACGAGTTCTTGTCCGCGCTGCTGCCCAGCAGGAAGTGCAGAAGTTCGATCATGCTGGACTTGCCGGCGCTGTTGCGGCTGTCGGTCTCGGCCGAAGCGCCGGTGGTATCCGCGACCAGGATGTTGAGGCCAGGGTGGAATGTCAGGGCTTTGAAGCGTGGGTCATCGGCGCTCAAGTGCCGCAGCATCTGCCCTCCTCCTGACCAGGAGTTCGTTGTTCAGCTCGACAACTCCGAGGGCATACAATAGATCAAGAGCTAGCACAAACCACCAGAAAGGTACCGGGGCGTGGTGATCGTGGTTGCGACGCCATTGCCGCAGTCTCGCCCATGCCTGGCTCACGGTGAGAGGCCCGTCCATGATCTCCAGGATCTGGGCGCCCACGGCGATGAGCGAACGCTGTGGCGTGATGCCCTTGGTCGGGATGATCATGTCAGCGCAGGTTCCCGGGCCGGCGGAGTCCAACCGGTCGGCGGCTCCGCGAGGATGTCGCAGGTCTCGAAGAAGTAGGCCAAAACGACCGAGAGGGCTCTCGCACTCGCGCGGTCGAGGTGGCGGTTGCCCGCTACGTACTTTTCAAGCTCGTAGATGACGTCGGCGGCTGTCGAGTAGACCGTCGCGATTTCACGGTAGTAGGCGTTGAAGTCGGCAGCCACCTCGTCTCGCTCGGTGACGTCCGTGAGGCCCTGGTAGTACTCCTCGACGAGGTGGGTGTGGAGCATCCCGCGGCGGAGCATCTCTCGATCATCCTCGTCGAGCTGGTTGTAGTCCATCTTCAGCGCAGATACTTCCCCCGGCGACTGCTGTCCGTTGGTTCGTCGCCGGTGTTCGACGAGATGGTCCAGAAGGGGCTTGAGGTCCTCCAAGCCCACGCCGTAGACGACGTCCTCTACCGGGATGGGCGCGCCGAAGACCTCTTCGATCTGATACTTCACCAGCCGAAACAGCTCGCCAAGCAGCTGACGTGGCCCTAGGGTTTCGAGCGCCAACGGGGCGTGCACGCGCCGCGCTTGCGCCAGCAGTTGGGTGATTTCGGGATGCAGCCCGCGCCTTGGGTCATTGTAGACGAAGACGAACGTCTGGAACTCGCCCGCCCGTTTGGCCAGCGCGCCGGTCAGGTCACCGGTGAACTTCTTCTTCACGTCGCGGGCGCTGTTCGCGTCGAAGGTCTCTGGCGCGTAGCAGGCGTACAACTTGCCGTCGTGAAGGCGCAGGCCGTCCGAGGAGAGATCGCCGATGTTCCCGTGGGTCCGAACCCCGACGAAGTCGGTGTAGCGGGCGGTCATGATGCGGATGAAGAAGTCCTCGAACGCTGATCCGTTCAGGTCCGCCATCCGATCGCGGAACATGGTCTTTACGAACATGCGTTCCGTGAAGCTGAGGACCTCCACGAACACCTCCAAGCAGACAGCGAGCACCGAACGTATCCGGTCAGTGCGGATGAGTAAATGACCAGAACGGCCGATGGCTTCCAAGGGAGCTGGTCGCGTTGGGCGAGAGCATGATCGACTTCAGAGGGCACGAATGCGGTCTGCTTGGCTGTCGCGAGCCCCATCCGAAGGAACTGTCCACGGCCCCACTCACCCGTGTCGGCTCCGCCTGAAGGGTTCAGTCGGCGTTGACGGTCGACGACGTTGTCGCCACCGTGCTGCCCGGTCGACGCGGGCCGGGTGACCCGGTGACGTTGACCGGCGGCGAGTCGGTCGCGCCCCCGCTTCTGCTGCAGGCTGCGTCGCGGCGTCGCGGATGGACCGATGCGTCAGGCCGTGCATCGATCCGCTGTACTTAACAGTGTGCTACGACGAGTTTGGACCGCAGCTAAGCGGCGATTGATGCATCAACGAGACAGCGCCGCCGCTGTGCGGCGAATGGTGCATCGACCTGTTGTCTGGGTTCCTCTGACGGTGCTGTTGCTGACCGGAATGCTGGTGCTGCTCCTCGGACCCATCGCATGGTGGGCGACCCCGGCCAAGCACTTGCAGGGCAAGGACAAGGCCGATGTCCGCAACGCGACCCGGCAGACCCTGCTGGCCGCAGTCGGCGGCCTGGTCGTGCTCAGCGGGGCCGCGTTCACCGCCCGCACCTTCTACCTAACCCGCCGGGGTCAGCTCACCGACCGCTACACCAAAGCCATCGGCCAACTGGCCTCTGACCGGCTCACCGAACGACTCGGCGGCATCTACGCCCTCGAACACCTAATGGCTGAGTCGGACCAAGACCACAACACCGTCGTCGAGGTCCTCGCGGCCTTCATCCGCGAGAGTGCTTCGCTGGAACCGGCCGCCCTAACGGCGACAGGTCCAGGCGGTGCGGAGAACACCTTCTCCCGCGAGGGTCGGCAGGGACCACCGACCGATGTTCAAGCAGCCCTGACCGTCCTCAGTCGCCGCCCTGAACGACCGGAACGCAACCCCATCAATCTCACGCGCACTGACCTGAAGGGTGGGGTCCTCCTCGGGGTAAAACTGCAGGGCGCGAACCTGAAGCAGGCGCGGTTGGAGGGCGCGATTCTGGACGGGGCACAGTTGCAGGGTGCGAACCTGAAGGAGGCGCGGTTGCAGGGTGCGAGCATGCGCTGGGCGCAGTTGCAGGGTGCGAATCTCACCCGGGCGTGGTTGCAGGGTGCGGGCCTGCTCGCGGCGCAGTTCGAGGGTGCATGCTTATTCGAGACGCAATTGCAGGGTGCGGTTCTGGAAGGAGCGTGGCTGGAGGACGCGATTCTGCTCGGGGCAAAGCTGCGGGATGCGAACCTGATCGGGGCGCTGTTGACGGATGCAGACCGGGCGGCAGCATGGTCACAGGGCGCGTACGTGGATGAAATCCGATGATCTACCACGGGTACGAGCGGAGTTACTGCCCAGCCTTACGACCTCGTGCACAGTTGGTGGCACGACGATGAGCGCGTCTCACCGAACGTGAGGTGTGGCGGGTGGGGCCCTACGCCGCCGGGTGGTGTTCTCGCTGCGGCCGGTGTGTTGGTGGTCGGACAGGAGGCCGGCGATCGCGCGGATGGTGGTGTCGAAGGACTCCCGCCGGCCGTGGTAGCGGCCGAGGATTCGCCAGTTCTTGAGGTGTCCGATGGCGTGCTCGACCCGGATGCGCTGGGAGGAGTGCCGTTTGCGGGCCGCCTCGTGGGCGGCGATGACACTCGGTGGCAGGGAGGTTTGACGTTTGCGTGGCCTGGGCCTAGGGGTAATGACCGCGCCGCCTGTGTCGGTGTCGAGGCCCTGGTAGCCGGCGTCGGCGAGGATCTGTACGTCCAGGGGTGCGTTCAGGAGCAGGTCGACCAGGCCGGCGGTGCGGGCCTGGGTGATGTCGTGCATCGACCCGGGGCGTGTCTCGCCGCAGAACAGCAGCCGGCCGAGCGGATCACAGAGCGCCGAGCTGCGCTGCCGCCCGATCAACGCACAACCCGACACCCCGATCATTCTCTACGCGAGCAGCCCGACGATGGCCATCGTCGGCACCGCACGCCTACGCGCCGTACAAGCACTCACTCCCGAAGCCGCCTGGCGAGAACACCGCAAAAGCCTCTGTCTCTCCCCAGGGTCATTGCGTTCTGCGGTAACTGCTGGTCACGGCGGTGATGAGGTCGTGGGGGCGGCGGTTGGCCTGGCGGGTGGCGCGGGCGATGTTGGTCGCGCCGGTGGTGCGGTGGTAGCCGATCGCGG